>JBEVIO010000250.1:0-8611 GCA_040510635.1 Binatia bacterium
GCGCCGCCAAGAGCGCCGCTTCGTTCACCAGATTTTCCAGATCGGCGCCGGCAAACCCTGGGGTCGAGCGGGCCAGCACGCTAATATCCACATCCGTTCCGACCGGTACTTTGCGCGTGTGCACTTGCAAGATTCCTTCGCGACCCTTGATATCGGGTCGTGGCACGACAACGCGTCGATCGAACCGTCCCGGGCGGAGTAGGGCCGGATCCAACACATCGGGCCGATTGGTCGCGGCGATGAGGATGACTCCTTCGTTCGCTTCGAAGCCGTCCATCTCGACCAGCAATTGGTTCAGCGTCTGCTCGCGCTCGTCATGGCCGCCGCCGAGACCGGCGCCACGATGGCGCCCAACGGCATCGATTTCGTCAATGAAGATAATGCATGGCGCATTCTTCTTGCCCTGCACAAATAAATCGCGCACCCGCGAAGCGCCGACGCCAACAAACATTTCGACGAAGTCCGATCCGCTGATGCTGAAGAACGGCACGCCTGCTTCGCCGGCGATGGCGCGGGCCAACAAAGTTTTCCCTGTGCCTGGAGGGCCAACCAAAAGGCAGCCCTTGGGAATCCGGCCACCCAGCTTGGTGAACTTCTTGGGATCCTTTAAAAAAGCAATGATTTCCTGCAGGTCGTCTTTCGCTTCATCCACCCCGGCAACGTCGCTAAAGGTCACCCGGTGCTGGTTTTCGGTGAGCAGTTTCGCCCGGCTCTTGCCGAAGGACATCGCCTTGCCCCCGCCCACCTGCATCTGGCGCATGAAAAATATCCACACGCCGATCAGCAACAGCATGGGAAACCAGTTAAGCAAAAGCACCATGTACCAAGGCGAGTCTTCCTCGGGCTTGGCGGCGATCTTAACTTTTTTCTCACGCAGTGATTTCACCAATTCGGGGTCGTTCGGCGCGAAAGTGCGAAAGCGCTCGCCGTTTTTGTATTCTCCTTGAATATTATGTCCTTGAATCGTGACCTTCTGCACATCGCCGCGATCGACGGAGGTCATGAACTCGCTGAAAACGATTTCCGGTTCGCGCCCGTGCTGTTTATTAAAGACACTAAAGATCGCGAGGAAAATCAGTGCCAGAACTAGCCATAAGGCAATATGTTTCGATGACTGACTCAAACGCTCCTCCAAAGTCTAAGAACGAAAAAAGTGTAACACACGCGACTACTTCGATCAATAATATCTTATGGAAAGCTAAGTCTCGATCGGGACCGCCTTCATGCAAATACAGGCGGCCGTTTTTTCCGAGACTCGAGCTATTTCGCTTCTGCCAAAGCCGGGGATCCAGAGAATTTCTTCGTCCATGGTCAAAAGCGGGCATCGGGCCCGGATTGAAAGGGGAACTTTCTTTTCAATGAAGAGATCTTTAATTTTCTTGTGGCCGGCCATGCCGAGAGGCTGAAATCGGTCGCCACGTCGAAAATTGCGCACCGCCAAATGCCCAGTCAGGCAAGAAGCGTCAAATGCCGCTTCCATGAGACCAAATTCGCGCTGGAGCGGTGTTTTCGCGGCCAATTCGCTTTGAAGTTCTATAGATGCTTCATCAATGCGCAATCGGGTGCCGACTTCTAATCGATAATTATAACAGATCGATTTCCATCCTCGAGACCGGCGCTCCAACCGAAGCTTTTCATATTCGCGGACCAATTCCCATCCGCCGGGAATCGACAAACGTCCCTGCGCCGGTCCCTCCTCAATTAGACGCAGCAGCGTCTCGATGTGAACGAAATCGATGCCGCGCAAATGGCCGCGCTTTTGCTCCAGCCAAAGCCGAAGCACTCTCCTTTGCAGCGCCTTCGGCTCTCCGAGCAGCGCCGTCCGGCTAAGACCGATCCCATCGTGAATCCGGTCATGGCATTTTCGCGCCATCTCTTCTAAAAATAAATCCTCGTCGCGAAACAACTGCGCCTGCTGACCGAGCCGGCTGGACAAGCCATCGTCAACACGCTCGTGAATCTTTGGCATCAGTTCCAAACGAATCCAGTTACGCAGAAACGCCGAGTCCTGATTGCTCAGGTCGATTCTGTAGGCGAGGCCCTTTTCTGCCAGATACGCGAGAATCTCTGATTTCGAAGTTTCAAGAAGCGGGCGAATGACGGTCAGTGTATCCGGCGAGCCATTGGCTAGGCGAAGTTGTTGCAGCGGCGACATGCCAGCCGATCCCTTCTTGCCCGCGCCGCGCAAAAACCACATCATCACCGTCTCCGCCTGATCGTCGCGGGTATGCGCGGTGGCAACCTTGCCTAAACCGCGATCCTTAACCACCTCGGCAAAAAAACGATAGCGCTCCACGCGCCCCAGCGCTTCGAGATTGCCCTTGCCGGCGTCGGACTTCATCTGCGGCAGATCGATCCCTTTTAAGTGAAATGGCAGCTCCAAAGACTCAGCCAGAGCCGCGACAAAGGTCGCATCCTCCTTCGACTCCTCACCGCGAATCCCATGTTGTAAATGAGCCACTTCGAGATGAAGTGCGAATTGGTCCCGCAACTCGCAAAGCAGGTGTAACAGGGCCACCGAATCCGGTCCACCCGAAACGGCCACGAGAACGCGGTCGCCGCCCGACAACAAGCGCTGTCGGATCGCAAGGTTTCTCAGATCCTGTTCAATTGCCATCGCTAGATGTTTAGTTTGCCCGCGTATCCCGTCATTTCAACGTAACCATTACCGGTCACGGGTTTGTCTCTGAATTTTCCTGTGATTCCAACCGCACCCTCCCAATAGGTCACTCTCGTGCTGCGATTGGTGATCAGTTCTTGCTCTGGAAAGGCGGGACTGATTTCCAGCTCGATGTTCTCCGAAGGAATCATTACTTTCCATTTCATCGGATAGGTGGCGCCGCTGCTGGGGCTTTTCCACCGGTCCATTACTTCAACGCGATAGTCTTTGAGAGAAAGGTGCTTTGTCACGCCGTCTGAATTTACCAAAGTCCCGCTGGAGTGCGGGTCGACCGAACCATCCTTTCGGCGCATCAGGTAGAGCATCAATTCGGCATTGTTGTCGAGCTGAATGCTAAACCAGTCCCAGCCGACCTGATCCTCGCCCAGTTGATTGCTGCCGAACTCGTGGTCCATCCAGCTCGCCCCGCGGACGGTCTCCTTCTTGCCGTCAATGATTAATTCGCCGTCGGTTTGCATGCGCGTCATTGAATAATAATAGGACGCTCGTCCCTCGCCCTCGCCCTTCTGGCTGAGACCGTTGTCACCGTGCAACACAGGCGGTTTGAGCGATTTGAGAGAAAGGCGGAGTTGCGTCCGGCGATCGCTAATTTGAAGCGAATGAGTTTTCACATCACCCTGGACTTTCCAGTCTTCGTTCCAAACTAAATACCGATCTGTCGCGGCGCCGGCCTTCTTATCGTAGCCGCGGTTGATTCGTTCGCGAAACGTGAACTTCTTCGCAGCTATGTCCGAAAGCGCAAAATGCGCCATGTACAACTCAGTGAACAGCGGCGACTCTTTTGTTTCCTTCTGCCGGTCGCGCACGCCGAAACGAAAAAAAGTAACTTGGTAACCGTACTTTTTACCGCTCTCGGTTGCCAAATGACCTGTGTAATACCACCATTCGGTTTTGAAGTCGGGATGGGAATAGTGAGCGGTGGGAAATGTCAATTTTCGTCCGGGCAGGGCAAGCTGGTAAGTGAAGCCAGCGACGAATAAATAAATACCCACCAATCCCGCGGCGACCATTGCCGGGCCGGCGAATTCACGGTTCGCTTTGTTAATTTGCAGTGCCATTTCGACTAGTGTTATAGGGAGCCTATGGATAAACAATATACGCGCGAAACCCTGCTCACAACAGCGAGTGAATTGCAGCGGAAACTTAACGCTGAAAATCTTTGCATTATTGATGTGCGCCCGGCGGAAGATTATGCCAACGGGCATATTCCCGGCGCGACGCACTTCGATCTCTTCGGTCTGAGCTTGATCGACACCAGCGACGCGCCGCTGAAGGCCTTTATGTTCATGATCCATCACGTGCTCGAGTTGCGCGGTGTCAGCGAATCTAAAGAAGTTGTTTTTTACGAAGACAATTCCGGCATGCGCGCAGCGCGGGGATTATGGTTTCTCGAATACTATGGGCATCCGAACGTAAAGATGCTCGACGGCGGGTTTCGAGCCTGGAAAGCGGCTGGGGCGCCGGTTACGTCGGATGCAACGCCGCCCAAAACTGCGCCGTTCAAAATCGCGGAACGCCGAGACGTGCTGGCGACCACCGATGACGTTCTTCGTTCGCTCGGTCAGAAGCAAATCGCCATTCTCGACACGCGCAGCGCAGGCGAATACCGCGGCACTCATGTTCGCGCCGCGCGCGGCGGGGCGATTCCCGGCGCGATTCATATCGAGTGGACCGATAACATCGCTCCGGACGGCAAATTCAAATCCAACGCCGATCTCAAGACGATGTACGAAAAAGCCGGCATCACGCCGGACAAAGAAGTCGTGTCTTACTGCCAGGGCGGCTATCGCGCGGCGCATAGCTATGTCGCCTTGCGCTTGCTCGGCTTTCCGAAAGTCCGCAATTACATCGGCTCTTGGAAAGAGTGGGGCGACCGCGCCGATCTGCCGATCGAAATTCCCAAGCCGGCGAAATGATCTATAAGGAGCGCATTTATTTCTTTTCGCTGTTGGTCGCGCTGTCCGCCTTGGCGAATCCACGACTGGCAGCGGCAGCTGATTTAAGAAAAGTCACGTTCTCCTATTCGGCGGTAAGTATGACTTGGTATCCGGTAAAGGTTGCGCTCGAAAAAGGCTTCTTCCGCAGCGAAGGACTGGAACCCCAGCTGATTCAGATGAATGGCAACGTCGCCACCGTGGCTCTGGCCAACGGTTATATCGATTTTTCATTGAATATTTCCCCCGTGCTCAACGGCGCGATGCAGGGCTTGGGGACAAAACTCGTCGCGGCGCTAAATTCCCGTCCGCTGTTCGCCCTTGTGGTGCGGCCGGAGATCAATGCGCCGAACGATCTCAAGGGAAAAGTGTTCGCGGTGAGCTCTTTCGGCAACACCCAAGCGATCCTGACGGAGAAGCATTTACACCACATAGGACTGAAGAAAGGTGAATACCAGCTGCTGGCGATGGGCGCGACGCCGGCGCGGATCGCCGCTTTGGAGAAAAACATCGCGCAGGGAAGCTTGATGCCACTGCCGACCAATATTCAGCTCGAAAACCAGGGCTATCGCCTGCTCGGCAACACGGCGGAAATCGTCATCAATCCGATCGCCGGTCTCGGCGTCCACGAAGACAAGATCAAGAAAGATTCCGACCTGATCAAACGCGTGATTCGCGCGTCGCTGCGAAGCCTGCGACTATTGCAAGCGAATGCCAAAGACACGGTTAAAATTCTCATGGCTTGGACTCGCGCCACAGAAAAAGACGCGCTCCGCTCGCTGGAGTTGGCCAAGCCCGGTTTCAGCAGAAACGGCATGCTGACCGACGACGATCTCAGTATCGAATGGAATTTCATTCAGCAGCAGACCAAGAAAACCAGCGTACCGGTGTCCATCGCGCACGACATGACACTGCTAAGAGACGTGCAGACCGAGATGGGGATTCGCTGATTCGAGGTTTGATTCGGCGACTAAGACTAAACACAACGAGTTCGGCAGTTAAATCAATCTAACAGGAATAGAAGGAGACAAATCATGCGCACACTAGATCTTTTGGCCAGCGACTCATCGCACCTGCCCTTTCTCTATGTCTTCAAGGAATCCAAGGTGATGGAAAAGTACGGTTATGAAATCGATCTGCATATTGTCGGCGGCGCCAAGGCGCCGACCATGGCGCACCGCGCCAAGCTCGCGCTCGCCGGCGAAATCGATTTTCTGAGCGGCCTGCATCACGAAACCTATCGCGAGCGCGCCAAAGGAGAAAAGCGCCTGACATACCTGGCACAAGCCCAGAACAACTGGGACGACCGGCTGGTGGCGCTGCCGGAAATCAAGAATGTGGAAGATCTAAAAGGCCGCAAGATCGTCTGCCACTCTAAGGCGCCCTGCGTGTCCGGCAATCTGCGCGCGGTATTGGAAACCTGCGGGCTCAAGCCCGAGGAGATCAACATGGATGTGATCAACGACACGTCGGGTAAATTTTTGGATTTCGTCGATGAAATCACTTCCGGTAAAGCGGTAGCGGCGCTGGTTGACATGCCGTTTGACCTCTACGGCATCAAAAAGGGGCTGCATGTCGTCGATCTGCCGGATCGCCCGGTTATTCATAACACAACCTTGCTCGCGACCAGCGATTACATCAAAGCCAACGAGGAAACGGTCAACGCATTCATCAAGGGATTCATCGAAGCGCTGCACTTCTTCAAAACCCAACCCGCTAAAGTTGTGCCGATTCTGAAAAACAATCTCGCCAAGCGCTATGGCTTGCAAGACGACGAGTACTACATTCATCTGCAGCGCGAATGGGCCAAACTGCTCAACAAAAAGCCTTATCCGCTGCCGGCCGCGATCCAGAATGTCTATGACCTCGACGTCGGCAAAGACCCCAAAATGCATCACATCGGTCCGATGGAACCGTGGGATTTACACTATCTCAGGAAAATCGACGACAGTGGGTTTATCGATCAGTTGTATGCGTCGTAAAAACGCCATCGCTGAAGCAGTCGAGCTCGATTTGGTGCCGATTGAAGATGCAGCGAAAATCAGGAATCGGACAAATAGAATTCGGCGCGGCTAGGGTTAGCAAATCCTCGATGCAATCGACGCGCGAGCAAAATTACTATTTGACTTCGATGATGAGCGAACCATCGCGGTTTGGCTGGGGTTGCAGGATCTGCGGCGAGTTATCGCTGAACACCATAGGCTCGTCAGTGTGCCAGAGATACAGCTGATGGGAGTCACCTCCGGCGTCGCGGTAGGTTTGAGCAATTTTTGGCTGCCAGTCGCCCATGCCGAATGTATAGGAAACCACGCGCGCGCCCGGCTTGAGTTGGCGCATCAGTTGCGGGCGCACAGCCAGATTGCCGTCCTCAGATAAATAAAGGGTCACCACCGAGGCGGGCGATAGATCCGCCGTCAGAAAATCCTGTTCGCGGATTTCCACCAGGTTTTCCACGCCTTCCCGCCGCGCGTTCTCACGGGACAATTTCACCAGACCGGGATCGATCTCGAAGCCGACGCCCCGAACTCCATATTTCTTCGCGGCAGCAATGAGAATGCGTCCGTCGCCCGAGCCGAGATCATAAACCACGTCGCCTTTTTTGACTCCAGCAAGAGTGAGCATGCGCTGCACCACTTCCTGGGGCGCCGGATCGAACGGCGCCACTTGACCGGGCCCGCGGGTTCGCTCATCACGAGGCGCATTGTCGGCAAAGCGGCGATCGGGCTGCGGGGTTCCGGGAACATAGGCGACATAGGGCGTATAGGGTGTAACGATTGTCGTGTTGTAGTAGCCGGGAACGTCGTAAAACACGATTCCCGGATGGCGATGAAAAAACCACGGCCGATGCCGGTGGAAAGGCACCGTGCCCAAAATAAACCCCGGCGTCCGCCGCACAAACGGCGTCGGCGATAACACGCCGATCCCCCGGTGGAATTGTCCCGACCCGAAGCGAGGCGTCGTAACCGCCGGCACATTCCCAATCCCGATTGGCGGGTTCACAAATCTCGACTGCGAAGCATTGAAGCCTTGAGATGGCGCGGGCCCTGGCCGCCCGGTCATCACTGCGCCGGATTGCGCCGGTGCGCCTCCACCGCTTCGCCCCCCTCCGGCAAAGCCGCCGCGGAAGCCTTGCGCTTGAGTCAAACTCGCACTCGCTATCAAGACCAATAGGACGACGATCGCGGCCATCGGTTTCATAAAGCCTCCAATGACGCGGTCACTATAGGAAAGTGACCGGCGGGAAGTCAACCGTTCAACGATACCCCGAGCCGGCGCACCACCGGCGCGCGCCAGGCAACCAAACCAGCCATCACGATGACCGCAAAACCCATGTAACTGACGGTCGCCGGCGCGCCGATCCAATGGGCGCTCACTCCGGCGGTGAGAGCGCCAATGGGCATCAAGCCGCGGTCGAGAGCGTAGATGCTCATGACCCTGCCGCGCAAATGATCCGGCACGATGACCTGAAGCATGGTATTGGTGGTGGCCATGTAAAAGATCTGGAAAGCGCCGATGTTTACCAGCGCTAAAATCGCCAGCGGAAAAGACGTCGTCCAGGAAAACATATTCATGGCGATGCCGAGAGCGATCAGGCTGGAAAGCATCAGCACGCCCTGGCGTTGAACGCGATGAGCCAAGCTCGCCAACAGCAATCCCGCCAACATCGCTCCCGTGAGCAGCGCAAACACTGTTGGATTGGACCAGATATAGAGCAGACCTTCTTTTAGATTGGCCAGCGCCGATGAGCGCTTCGCCTCAGTCGGCGCCGGCGGAATGACCATCCAGTAGATCGAGAGCAGAACCGCAGCGTAGGCGCCGCCCTGCACGAAAAAATTTCCCGCCGCGCCGAAAGCCACGATCAACAAACCGCCGACCGAAGGACCGATCACCTTAGTCATGTTGAACGCGGCCGAGTTGAGCGCGACGGCATTGATCAACTCTTCCTTAGGCACAAGTGTCGGCACCATACTCTGGCGCACAGGGTCGGTGAACGCCC
>JBEVIO010000251.1:0-5054 GCA_040510635.1 Binatia bacterium
GAGCGGCATGATCACGGATCCGATTACTGTGGCGCCAGACCAAAAGATCTCCGACGCCCAAGAGATCATGAACAAGTACCGTATCTCCGGTTTGCCGGTTACCAAAAACGGCAAGCTGGTCGGGATTCTCACCAACCGCGACCTGCGCTTCGAGAAGCGCCATGATCGACCGGTTTCCGAAGTGATGACCAAGGAAAATCTCGTCACGGTTAAACTCGGCGTCGGTCTCGATGAAGCGAAAGAGTTACTGCACCAACACCGCATCGAGAAGCTGCTTGTCGTCGACGACCGCTTCGAGCTCAAGGGCTTGATCACGGTCAAGGACATCGAAAAGAAGATTCAGTATCCCAATGCGTCAAAGGACGAGCGCGGCCGCTTGCGTGTCGGTGCGGCGGTAGGGGTGGGCTCCGATTGGGAAGAGCGGGTCGAAGCTTTAGTGCGAGCCGGTGTCGATTTGATCGCCGTTGATACGGCGCACGGACATTCGAAAAACGTTCTCGATGTGATTGGACAAATTCGCCGGCGCTGTCCGGATCTGGAAATCTCCGGCGGCAACGTCGCCACCGCCGAAGGAACCACCGCTTTGATTGAAGCCGGCGTCAACGTCGTCAAAGTGGGTGTGGGTCCCGGATCGATCTGCACCACGCGCGTCGTTTCCGGCGTGGGTGTGCCGCAGATCACTGCCATTGGCAGTTGCGCTAAAGCGGCGGCGCGTCACAATGTGCCGATCATCGCTGACGGCGGCATCAAGTATTCCGGCGATATCACAAAAGCACTTGCCGCCGGCGCGGCTTCGGTGATGATCGGTAGTCTATTCGCCGGCACAGAAGAAAGCCCGGGCGAAACGATTTTGTATCAAGGCCGAACCTACAAGGCCTATCGCGGCATGGGTTCGATCGGGGCCATGGGGCAAGGAAGCCGCGATCGTTACGGGCAGGCCGACGTGATGGATTCCAATAAGCTGGTGCCGGAAGGTATCGAAGGGCAGGTTCCCTACAAGGGTTCACTCTCGTTCAACATCCACCAACTCGTCGGCGGCTTGCGGGCGGGTATGGGTTATCTGGGTTGTAAGAATGTGACGGCGCTGCACAACAAGGCGAAGTTCATGCAGATCACTTCCGCCTCACTTCGGGAAGGACACGTGCATGACGTCTTCATCACCAAGGAAGCGCCCAATTACAGAGTCGAATGATTCTCGTTCTCGATTTCGGTTCTCAGTACACGCAACTGATCGCTCGCCGCATTCGCGAGTCTAAAGTCTACTGCGAAATCCGTCCGTTCAATCTAACGTTGGAAAAGATTCAGGAGCTGAAGCCGGAAGGGATCATTCTTTCCGGCGGGCCAGCCAGCGTCTACCAGGAAAACGCGCCGAAAGTCGATGAAGCGCTTTTCCGGTTGCCGGTGCCTTTTCTCGGCATCTGCTACGGCATGGGCGTCCTTAATTTAGCCTTTGGCGGCGAAGCCGGCCGGGCCGATCGCCGCGAATACGGTCCCGCCGACTTGATCATCGACAATAACGGCGATCTGTTCCAGGGTTTTTCTGCGAACGA
The DNA here is from genome assembly GCA_040510635.1 of Binatia bacterium. Taxonomy (GTDB): domain Bacteria; phylum Desulfobacterota; class Binatia; order UBA9968; family UBA9968; genus DP-20. Next base: position 1,551 of record JBEVIO010000251.1, read on the forward strand.
ACTAGCGCGGGTTTGGATGAGCCACGGCGACAAGATGATCGCCTTTCCAAAAGGCTGGAGCGTCTTGGCGCACAGCGCCAATTCGCCCATCGCAGCTTTCGCCGATCCGCCGCGGCGCTTCTTCGGCGTGCAGTTTCATCCCGAAGTCGCGCATACGCCGCGCGGGCGTGAGATCCTCGACAATTTTGTTTTTCGTGTCTGCCATTGCTGCCCGGACTGGACGATGGGGCATTTCATCGAAACGTCCGTAAAAAAAATCCGCGACCAAGTCGGCGCTGGCCGCGTGCTCTGCGCGCTTAGCGGCGGCGTCGATTCTTCGGTGGCGGCGACCCTGATTCATCGCGCGATCAAAGATCGGCTCATCTGTGTGTTCGTCAACAACGGCCTGCTGCGTAAAAACGAAGCCGAGCGAGTGTGCGCTCTATTTGCCGAAAGATTCGGCGCCAGTTTTCGTTACGTCGATGCCAGCGAACAGTTTCTCGCGGCGTTGAGCGGAATCGAAGATCCGGAGATCAAGCGCAAACGCATCGGCAATGAGTTCATCGAAGTCTTCGAAGAAGAGGCGAGCAAGCTCGGCGCGATTCAATATTTGGCGCAAGGAACTCTTTATCCGGACGTCATCGAGTCGGTGTCGGTGCTCGGGCCTTCGGCGACGATCAAGTCGCACCATAACGTCGGCGGCCTTCCGACCCATATGAAATTCCAGCTCATCGAGCCGCTCCGCGAGCTATTCAAGGACGAAGTCAGAATATTGGGCAAAGAGCTTGGTTTGCCTAATGAAATGATCCAGCGCCAGCCTTTTCCCGGACCCGGCTTGGCGATCCGTGTCTTGGGCGAAGTAACCGACGCGCGCCTACAGGTTTTGCGCGAAGCGGACGTGATCGTGCTCGATGAAATCACAGCTGCGGGATTCTACGAAAAGGTTTGGCAATCGTTCGCAGTGCTTCTGCCGGTCAAAACTGTCGGCGTTGTCGGCGATGAGCGAAGCTATGAAAACGTCATCGCGCTGCGCGTGGTCGACAGCCAAGACGGCATGACCGCCGATTGGGTGCCGTTGCCGTTCGATCTGCTCGGCAAAATTTCCAATCGCATCTTAAACGAAGTGCGCGGCGTCAATCGGGTCGTTTACGATATCTCCTCTAAACCTCCCGCGACTATCGAGTGGGAATGACGGCAGCTTCAATCGCCGGCAAACCGCGGCGGCAAATCATTTCCGAATGACCACAGCGGAAGGCGAAATCAGCACGAGCAGCAAGTGCGGCGCGACGCCCGGAGGCTCCGATGAGGTGCGCTTCCTCGAAGGGCCGCAGAATCGCACTTCGGAGCTACTCCGCGCCGTGCGGATATTTTGCGAGTTTATGCGCGGTTTCCGCGCGCTCCATTTCGTCGGTCCCTGTGTGACGGTATTCGGCTCGGCCCGTTTTAGCGAAAGCCATCCTTATTTGACCGGCGGCGGCCCGGGAATCATGGAAGCGGCAAACGGCGGCGCGAAGGAAGCCGGCGGGCGCTCGATCGGCTGTAATATTGAACTTCCGGAAGAGCAAAAGCCCAATCGTTATCTCGACCGCTGGATTACTTTTCGCCACTTCTTTGTCCGGAAAGTCATGCTGGTCAAATATTCTTATGCGTTGATCGCTTTGCCCGGCGGATTTGGCACTCTGGATGAGATATTTGAAGCCGCGACCTTGATTCAAACCGCCAAGATCCGCAATTTTCCCCTGGTGCTGATGGGAAAAGAATTCTGGCGGCCGCTGCTCGAATTTCTCGCCGAACGCTTGGTTAGGGAAAAGACGATTGATCAGGCGGATCTCGATCGGTTGATCGTGACCGATTCCCCCCAAGAAGCCGTGCAAGTGATCACCGAAATAGCGATGGGTCAATTCGGCCTGACTTATCCGGCGCGGCTCAAGCGACGCTGGTTTTTCGCTGAAAAAAAACTCGCGTGCGTCGCGACCGGAGATTTGGGTTCCGGTACTCGCCCGACTCGCCATGATTAAAATCCAGATCGCGCAAGCGCTTTTATTCGACCGTAACAACAGGTTGTTGATCTATCTACGCGATAACAAACCGGAGATTCCATTTCCGAACCGGTGGGATTTTTTCGGCGGCCACGTCGAGGAAGGGGAGACGCCGGAGCAAGCGTTGGTACGCGAGATCAAGGAAGAGTTGGGAATCACATTTGCCGACTTGGGAATTTTTTCGCGCCTACGAGTGCGCGACAGGCGATGCCTATCCCAATATCAAATATATTTATCGCTCGCGCGTCGACAAAACGCCCGACGACCTGATTCTGTACGAGGGCCAAAGACTCGCGAGCATTTCGCGCGCGGAGCGTTCGCGCTTCAACTTCGCCAATATTCTCGGCGCGATCTTGGAAGATTTCATCGCTGCCGGTTGGTGGCCCAGTTCTGTGGATAACTTCGCGATGAAATTTGTCACGAAATAATTGTCGAGTCATCGCCTTTGTGATAGTTGATGATTAGCCGCAATGGAACATTCTCGTTTCGTTCATCTTCATTGTCATAGCGAATACAGTCTGCTCGATGGCGCGAACAAGATCGATAAGTTGTTCGCGCGCATCAAGAAGCTGAAGCAGCCTGCCGTCGCCATGACCGATCATGGCAACATGTTCGGCGCCGTAGAGTTTTATCGCGAGGCAATGAGCAACGGCATCAAGCCGATCATCGGTTGCGAAATCTATGTCGCGCCGACGAGCCGTTTCGAGCGCAAAGGCGTCGATAAGGGGCCCAAAGAATACAACAATCATCTGATCCTTCTAGCGAAGAACCGAGAGGGTTATCGAAATCTTTGTAAACTGGTTTCTCTTGGCTATATCGAGGGCTTTTACTACAAGCCGCGCATCGACAAGGAAATATTGCGGGAGTTCAACGGCGGTCTGATCGCCTTGAGCGCCTGCCTGCAGGGGGAAGTTTCGCAAGCGTTGTCGGGAGGACAATTCGAAAAGGCCAAGTTCGCCGCGGAAACTTATGCGTCGATTTTCGGTGACCGCTACTATATCGAGATCCAAGACAACAAGCTTGCCGAGCAGGAAAAGGTCAATCGTTTGCTCGTCGACCTCGCCAAAGACCTTTCCATTCCGGTAGTCGCAACCAACGATTGCCATTACGGCGAGCGCGAAGACTACCACGCCCACGACGTGCTTTTGTGCGTGCAGACCGGCAAGACGATTAACGACGACAATCGCCTTAAACTGGAAACCGACGAGCTTTATCTCAAGTCAGCCGAAGAGATGCATCAAGGCTTCGAATATTGTCCGGGCGCCGTGGAACGAACTCTGGAAATCGCCGATCGCTGTAACGTCGAGCTCGAGTTTGGCAAGTATCATTTTCCAAATTTCACTCCGCCCAAAGAGATCAGCCTCGACGATTACCTCGATGAGCTAGCGCACAAAGGCCTGAACGAAAGGCTCGAAGGCGTGACCGATCCGGAAGTCATAAAAAATTATTGCGAACGGCTCGACTACGAGCTCGGTGTTATCAAGAG
>JBEVIO010000252.1:0-3339 GCA_040510635.1 Binatia bacterium
AATGATCGCGTTAATTGCCGGGCCTTGACGATCGTAATGTTCGATGCGGTCGAGATAACTCTGCACGAGTTGCCGGCAAGTCAATTGGCCGGACCGATACGCGGCATGCACGTCAGCGATGGTGGTTTCCAGGACGTCAAAGCTCATGGGCGATCCTTCCCTGTGTCGATAATGTCTAACTACTGCACCGGTTGAAAAATGTCTAGCGACGGCACTGACGGAGGGCCCCGGTTTTAACTTCGACGGATGCCGCCGAGTTTCGGCGCGCTCTCGCTGGCGCGTCGGCAGCCGTGTCCTCATGCGTAGTCTTATCTCTACCTGATGGACTTGATAACCACGAAACGATTGGCGGCCAACCGCGCAGTGGACCGCGCCGCTTGGCTGCGATTCGCGAGATCTGTTGCCGCACCGGCGACAACGGCCGGCCGATGCGCAGCGTTTTACCATACGACCCCGCCCACGAGGCGTCAAAAGAAATATCGAGCAAGCCGAGCGGATGCTCAAAGGTTTGCAAGTGCGCCAACAAAAGTAGGGACGCTAAAGTCCCGCCGTCGCCTGCCGCTTTTCAAAAATGTCAATTGGGCTTGAGCTTGCCCGCGACAACATTTGTTGTTGCGCCTTATCCGAATTAGCTAGCCTTGTCTGTTTGGACGGCCATAAATTGCCGCTCGAGTTTTTGCCAGTCATCCAGGCCGACGACGCGGTCGCGCTCTTTGAAAGTCGTCAGCGTTGCATCGATCGATTCGGTCGTGCCTTCGCGCTTGAGCGTGGCGAGCGTTGTGCGCATGGCGTGAATCGCGGCGCGTTGCGTTTCCGAAGGGTAGATGGCGATCCGGTAACCCATTTGTTCGAGGCGCTGCATGGGCAGCATCGGCGTCTTGCCGCCTTTGAAGACGTTCACGAGCAAAGGGACATCGGGAATCCGGCGCGGAATTTCGGCGAGCTCTTCTTCCGATTGCGGCGCTTCGACAAAGATCGCATCGACGCCGAGCTTGGCGAAGGCTCGCGCTCTTTGGATCGCGTCGTCGAAGCCGTTGACGCCACGCGCGTCGGTGCGAGCGATGATGCAGAAATCCGGATCGGTACGGGTCTTCAGCGCGGCTTCTAATTTCATTTCCATCTCGCTAAGAGGTATCACTTCTTTGCCGTCCAAGTGGCCACAGCGCTTGGGGGTGATCTGGTCTTCGATATGGATCGCCGCCACGCCGGCCCGCTCAAATTCTCGCACGCTACGCACGAGATTCACCGCGTTGCCATAACCGGTGTCGGCATCGGCGATGATCGGAATCTTTATCGCCGAGACGACCTGGACGGCGCGCTCGATCGATTCCGACATGGTGACGAGGCCGATGTCAGGGATGCCCATGCTGCGCGCGACTGCGCCACCGCTCAGGTAGGCGGACTCAAAACCGGCTTCTTCAACCAGTCGGGCCGAAAGACCATCGAAACAACCGGGCGCGACCAATAGTTTTTTGCGTTGCAGTAGTTGTTTGAGGGCTTGCCGCGAGTTCATGTATCACCTCAGAATAGTTAAAGCTGTTTCGAGTCTCGTGTCGCGGTTTCCAACTCAACGCTAGACTGGCTTCACGAACATGTCGGTAAACGCGTCAACATGGGTTGCGTCGAGAGTTCTGGCATCTTTGCAAGCGCGCAGAATCGCGTCGCATTGCGCCGGCGCGAAGCGCGATGCCAGATTGGTCTCGAATTTTTTCACCAGCAGCGGCATGCCTTCGGCGCGCCGGCGGCGGTGGCCGATCGGATATTCGACCGCGACTTGTTCCGTGCTCGAGCCGTCTTTGAAAAAAACTTGCACGGCGTTGGCAATGGAGCGCTTTTGCGGATCGAGATAGTCTTGCGAATATTGCAGATCTTCGACGCAGATCATTTTGGCGCGCAAGGCATCGATGCGCGGATCACGCGCAATTGTATCCTCATAATGATCGGCGGTGAGCTCGCCGAAGATCAAACCGACGGCGGTCATATACTGAATGCAGTGGTCGCGGTCGGCGGGATTGTGCAGCGGCCCGGACTTATCGATGATGCGGATCGCCGACTCATGAGTAGTGATTATGACCTTGTCGATTTGCTCAATGCGATCCTTCGCCTGATTGTGCAGGCGGAAAGCCGCCTCCACCGCGGTCTGCGCATGAAACTCGGCAGGGAAGGAGATTTTGAACAGCACATTTTCCATCACGTACGATCCGAGCGGCCTGCCGAGGATGAACGGCTTTCCTTTGAAAAGCACGTCGTAAAATCCCCATTGCTTGGCGGTAAGCGCCGACGGATAACCCATCTCGCCTTGCATGGCCATGAGGGCCAACCGCACACCGCGGCTGGTGGCGTCGCCCGCCGCCCATGATTTGCGCGGGCCGGTGTTGGGCGCGTGACGGTAAAGGCGCAACGCGCCGCCGTCGGTCCAAGCGTTGGAGAGAGCGCTGATGATGTGATTTTTGTTGCCACCGAGCATCGCTGTTGCGACCGCGGCGGTAGCGACGCGGACGAGCAGCACATGATCGAGCCCGACCCGGTTGTAACTATTCTCCAGTGCCAAGATTCCCTGAATCTCGTGCGCCTTGACCATCGCCGCCAATACGTTGCCGACGGTAAATGTTTTCTGCTTGACGCGGCTGAGGTAGTCGGCGAGCGCGAGAATGCCGCCGAGATTGTCCGATGGATGGCCCCATTCGGCGGCGAGCCAGGTGTCGTTGAAATCGAGCCAGCGGATCATCGCGCCGATGTTGAACGCCGCCTGCACCGGATCGAGCTGCCACGCGGTCCCGGGCACGCGCGCGCCGCTGACCAAAGTCGCGCCGGGCACAACCGGTCCTAAATGTTTCACGCATTCCGGATAGCGTAGCGCAAGCAGGCCGCAGCCGAGCGTGTCCATGAAATTGTAGCGCGCGGTGTCGATCGCTTCGCGGCTGTCGACAACGTAGTCCGCGGTATATTCTGCGAGGTCGACGATCAGCTTATCCGGCGCAGGACGAACGTTTGAAACCGTGTCGCTCATTATCGCTTACCAATCGGCACAAAAACGCGTGGGTCGGGACCGATGTAATCGGCATTGGGTCGAATGAGCCGATTGTCCGCGCGCTGCTCGATGATATGCGCCGCCCAGCCGGTAATGCGGGAAATGACAAACAGCGGCGTAAACATGGCGGTCGGGATGCCGCAGAAGTGATAGGCGCTGGCGCTGTAAAAATCCAAGTTCGGAAACATCTTCTTTTCGCGCCGCATGACTTGTTCGAGCCGCTCGGAAACTGGAAAGAGGCGGTGATCACCATTTGCCTCGCCGAGCTTTTTCGCCCAAGCCTTGATGACATCCGAGCGCGGGTCGGA
>JBEVIO010000253.1:0-5056 GCA_040510635.1 Binatia bacterium
TCTCTATTTGCCCGCACGGAAGAATTCATTCGATTAGGCGCTGTTCATAAATAGGCCGAGTCTGCCGTGAAAATCAACAGCAAGTACGTGGGAACGCGCGGGCGAAAAGCGAGAGTGAGAAGGTAATCAAGGAATTGCGTTTGGCGGTATTGCCGCCGTGACTCAAACGACATAGACGGCAGCCGCGCACTCGTAGTAGATTGGCCACGCAAGAATATGAATGTCCGCCGTACGCGTCTCGTCACCGGTCTGATCCTGCTCAGCTATTTGTCGACGCATTTGCTCAACCATGCGCTCGGCTTGATCTCGCTCGACGCGATGAACGACGGTCGAGTTTGGTTTCTGATCTTGTGGCGCAATCCGGCGGGGACCGCGATTCTATATACTTCCTTGCTCACGCATTTTTCGCTGGCTCTGTGGTCGCTTTATCAGCGCCGCCATCTGCGCATCCCCTTGTGGGAAGCGCTGCAATTGACGCTCGGCTTGTCGATCCCGCCGTTGCTTTAGCTTCATTTTGTAGGCACGCGGATGCAGCACGAATGGTTCGGCGTCGAAGATTCCTACTCTCTGTTGGTTCTCACCCTGTGGCATGCCCAGCCGTGGGATGGACTGAAGCAAGCGACTCTCATCACCGTCGCTTGGCTGCACGGCTGCATCGGCTTTCATTTTTGGCTGCGGCTGCGGCCGTGGTATCGGCGGGTGGCGCCGATTTTTCTCGGCTGCGCTTTGCTGCTGCCGGTCTTAGGGCTGCTCGGATTCACACAAGCCGGTCATGAGGTTGACAATCTGGTGGCGCGGAATCCCGACTGGATTGCCCAAGTTGTGCAGCAGTCGAACGTGCCGCCGCGCAGCCAGCGGGAATCGCTTTATCGTCTCGGCGACGCCATTGTGGCGACCTATGTGCTCGCGGTTATTTTGACGCTACTCGCCCGCATTGCGCGCGATATCTTTGAGCGGCGCAGCAGAATCCGTATCAGATATCCGGGCGAGCGCGAAGTTCAGGTGCCGCGCGGTTTTTCAGTCCTCGAAGCGAGCCGCTTTGCCGGTCTCCCCCATGCTTCGGTTTGCGGTGGCCGCGGGCGCTGCTCGACTTGCCGGATTCGCGTCACCGACGGACTGTCGAAACAACCGCTGCCGAGCACTGCGGAGCAAAGGGTGCTGCAGCGCGTCGGCGCGCCGCCGAACGTGCGCTTGGCTTGCCAACTGCGGCCGGTGGAAAACCTTTCAGTTACGCCGCTCGTGCCCGCCAATGCGCACCCGAGCGACGGCTACGCCCAGCCGTCCTATCTTGCCGGTCAGGAAAGAACCATCGCGGTTTTATTCGCCGATCTGCGCACGTTTACCGGGATCGCTGAGCAAAAACTGCCGTACGATTTAGTTTTCCTGCTAAACAGTTATTTCGAAACGGTCGGCGAGAGCATCGCCAGCGCCGGCGGTATGGTCGACAAATTCATCGGCGACGGGGTCATGGCTTTGTTCGGCATCGAAGCGGGGCCGGCGGAGGGTTGCCGGCAAGCGCTGGCGGCGGCGCAGCGCATGGTCGACCAGGTCCAAATGCTCAGCCAGGCGCTCGCCGAGGAGTTGGCGGAACCACTCAGGATCGGCGTCGGCATACACTGCGGACCGGCGGTGGTCGGCCGCATGGGTTATGGCGCCACCATTCATTTGACGGCCATCGGCGACACGGTCAACGTGGCGAGCCGTCTGCAGGATCTGACAAAGGAATTCAGTTGCCACTTGGTGATCTCCGAAGAAGTGGCGCAGCAGGCGGGATTGAACTCGAGCGCGTTGCCGAAGCACGAGATCACGGTGAGAAATCGCCGTGAAGCGCTGGCGATCTTTGTTATTGACGATGTCGCGGCGTTAGCAATTCATCAGGATGCCGCGATTACTTAGGCCTAACTTTATTTTCTCTTCCGATTCACCCACCGCAGCGGCGTGTCCAAAGCGGGGCAAAAGTCAGAGCGACGGAGTGATGTCAATCTAACTTACTGGCCGGCGCTAGCCCCGCAGACGTGTCGCCGAGCACCGCGCCGTGATCGATGCCGAGGGTCTTGATCCAGCGCTGTTGGCCGAGCGTAAGGCCGATGAAAAACCCGAGCTCGACTAATTCGGCGATGCTAAAGTGCTGATGCAGTTTGGCCCAGAGCGCGTCATCGGCGATGTCGGAATTCCAGGCGATAGCGCTGGTGTAAGTCAGCGCGACTTTTTCCCGCTCGGTGAACTTGTCCGAGTCGGTGAAGTTGAGCAGTTCGTCATACTTCTCTTCGGTGAGACCCTGCCGTCCAGCCTGGACGGAGCGTTGCACGCCTCAATATTCGCACTGGATCGATTTCGAGACGTAGACCCGGCAGAGCTCTTTCAACGCGTGATCGAGGACGCCGTTCCGAAAGGTGAGCTCCCAAGCTTGCGAGAAGGCGCGGATGACGTTGGGCACATGGGCGCGTACCGCCTGGCTTTCAGGACGCGGCGTGCCCTCGCGGCGGGCGCGTTCGAGATAGCCTTTGATTTCCGGATCGGTGACTTTATCAGGATCGACGTAAGGAATTCGCGGCATGGATCACCTCTTTCTTGTGTAAATCCGAAATCCGAAGCTCGAAATGCCAAACAAACACTCGGCGAGCAGCTTCGAGTTTTGGGTTTTTTGATCATTTAGAGTTGTTTCGAGTTTCGGATGTCCAGTTTGTTTCTAGGTCTTGACGTTCGCTGTCACTACAGACCTAGTAATCTGGCGGCATTGCCGCCGAGCACGTTTTCTTTGTCCTTCGCGGTAAGCCCATCGATTTGATTAACGAGCGAAACCTGATCGGCACCCATCATCGGCGTTGGATAGTCGGTGCCGAGCAGGACGTGATCACTCCCCATGGTTTTAATCAGAAACTCAAGGGACGCCGGATCGAAAACGCAGGTGTCGAAGTACATGCGGCCGAGATATTCATCGATCGGGCGGGTAATCACCTCCCTCGCTTCATACCGGCTTGACTGACCATGGCGCCAGCGACCGCGAATCCACGGCGAATAGCCGCCGCCGTGAGCGCAGCAGATTTTCAATTCGGGCAATCGCTCGAGCACGCCGCCGAAGATCAAACTCGCTTGCGCGATGGTGGTTTCCAGCGGGTTGCCGATTAAATTAGCCAGCGCATACTTCTTCAATCGATCGGCGGCGGCGACTTCGTGCGGATGTATGAAGATAAGCACGCCGCGCTCCTGAGCGCGCTCGAAGAACGGAAAAAATTCCGCTTCGTCCAAATTCTTGCCGTGGTGGCTCGCCGGGATTAACACCGTGCGCATGCCATGTTCCTTGACGACCCGGTCGAGCTCGCAAATCGCCTCGCCGACGTCCTGAAAGGGCACGATGGCCATGCCCACCATGCGTCCGGGATAGCGCTTCGCGTCTTCGGCTATGGCGTCATTGACTACCTGGCAAACGCGCACGCCGACCGCCGTCGGCGCCCACAGCGGCAAGAGCGGCGGCAATAGCGACTCGACGATGACGTCGACTTGCTCCGCGGCCATCTCGTGCAGGCGGAGCTCCGGCTCGATCAGATTCGTACGCACGCGCGTCGAGCGGCCGTTGTCCTGCACGACCGATTCGCGTCCCTGGTCGTCTTTTTCGACGCGGCAGCCCATGCTCCTGGGGTCGCGCCGGATCGCTTCGAGGTACTTCGCCGGCGCGGTGTGGCTGTGGATGTCTGCTCTCATCATTCCCTCGTATGGTTGATGGTACGGTTATATGCGTCTCTACTTCGCGGCGAACTGTTTGAAGAAGCCTTCCTCTTCGAGTTTTCTGAGAAATTTTCGCTCGATGAAGTCGGCTGGATTTTACCCTTGAGCGCGGGGCGCTGTTCGGCGAGGTAGTCGAGAATAAACTTGACACCCTCAGGAGACGGCGTCAGCGTTAAATTCAAATGTTTCGCGAACGTCTCCTGCGACTGAATCAACGCCGGGTCGTCTTTGGGCACCGCATATATCTCGCGATCACCGGGAGGGTCTGTTCAGGACGAGTTTTGTATAAATAAATCGCTTCCGAGGTTGCGCGCAGAATGTTCAAGATAGTTTCCGGATTCTCTTCGCTGTATTTTCTCGTGCTCACCACCGAAAGAGTCGGGAAGGGAAAATCCAAACTTGCAAGATCAAAAATTTCCCGGAAGCCATTGCGTGCCGCTAAATGAGTCGTCGGGGCCGTCAACACGCCGGCGGGAAATCTTCCTTGCATCAGTGCATTGAGCACGTCGGGCGAGCCGCCCGAAGCGAAGAGCATCACGTCCTTGTTCGGTGCCCAGCCGAAGTTGTTGAGAAACAGCAGGGCTGCGAAGTATGTATTCCCGCCCACGCTGCCAGTAGCGAGTGCTTTTCCCTTGAGGTCGCTGATCTGCTTGATCTGCGCGCTAGCATGTACGGCGAAGTTGAGCCGAGTAAATATGGTGCCAAGAATGGCAACGTCCGCACCCCGCGCCGCGGCCGCAACGGTTGCCGCGCCGCCGACTTGCGAAACATCGATCGAGCCACCGAGCATCGCTTGGATTGGTCTGGCGCCGGAGACGTAAACCAACTCCGTATCGAGACCATACTTCTCGAATAATTTCAGCTCCTGAGCAATCCAGAACGGCGGGTTGGCATAGGCGAAAGCGCTGTACGCCAAGCGTACTTTCTTCAAAGGCGTCGCGGCCATGAGGCGCGGCACTAATATAACTGCGGCAAGCAAAAGCAGCGCGTGTATCGTGGTGAGGCGAATAATCGTTGCGACTTTGGTCATGCCGCCCATAGCGAAAATAAATTCACCTTTGCGTGGACTGTTCCCATTCTTTGAGAATGTCGTTAAGCTGATCGCGAATTTCGCCTTCGCTTTTGCTCAGGTCCATCGGTTTGCCGAAAGGCTGCGGCACGTCGACGCCGCTCGGCCAATAGACCTCCACCGAATTGCCGTCGGGATCCTGCGCATAGACGCTGACTGTATTGCCATGGCTGACGACGCGGTTGATCGGCACGTGGTTATCGACGAAGGTTTTGTAGAAATCTTTGACGTCTTTGAGCGTCGCGCAGCGGAAGGAGATTT
>JBEVIO010000254.1:0-4283 GCA_040510635.1 Binatia bacterium
ATCGGGGAGCCCGAATGCGCGGTGGCTTTCGCTGTATTCATCGACCTTGTTGAGCAGTCTGCGAAGCGTGTCGGCGCGTATGCCTTTCTCGGCGGCGATTTCTTCTTGCAGATCGCGCAGACGGTTAGCTTCCTTCCAGTCACTCATAACGATTCCTTTCTGGCGAGTTACGATACGCCCTACACCACCCCCATCGTCAGGGTTTCGAGCGGTTTTCCAGAATTGTTGTATGAGAAACAGTTCGTCGTCACTTATGAGTTTCAGACCGGTTTGCTCTTGGAGTTTGATTAGATGGGTTAATAGTTCTCGGCGGGCAGAGATGGTGAGTGGTCCTGGTCCCTCGTTACCATTCATTCGTTTCATATCGCGCTTGCCGTTATCCGGATCCCGATAGAAGAGAAGAGTCTCACGAAATTCGATTAGCTTTTCCATGCGTTCGTCGCCACTTGCTAAAAGACCTTCGCTCGCCTTATCGCGCTCGACGACTGTGCAGGTCCAGCACCCAAAACGGCTATTGCCACAACTCGGCGTGCTCGTATCAATTTGAATTGGGCATTCGCCGTTGCTCGCGTTCGCATATAGCTTATAGAGCGCGCGGTTATCGCCACCCCACGGATTCGGCTTTTGCAGCAGATAGGCCCAAACTTCCTCGGTACTGAGATACTCAATCGGATTGGCAACCCAGGCCCGTGGTAGATCTCGATGACGTCGCAGCCCGTTACGTGATTCGTTGCCAGCCATGGCTTGCGCGCGCGTGGAACTTTCCGCGCGGCGAGCGCCGAGAAGTAAAATTGCTTCGCCCCAGTGTCCTAAGCGTTGCTGGACGAAAACGTTGAAGGGTCAATTTTCATTCGCTGCGTGCACCAGCGAAATGTCCTGTTCGGCGGCGGGTAGCCTCTTCCGATGATATTGACCCAAAATGATTGCTCGGAAGGCGGCCTGAGAAGATTCACGTCCATATTCGCGTGTCAGTGCACAGAACGGAGATCGGTTTTTTGCACTGGTCGGTTGGAATCGAAAGAACCGCGTCAAACACGAGCGAAGCGAGCATCGTGCTGTCTTTACCGCCCCTAAATCCGACGAGCCAAAGCCGCTCATCGCTTGTGTATAAATCGACTAGAGAATTTTTAATGTCTTGATAAGCGCTCATGATAATCGGCGTAATTATACTCGGTTATAGTCCCCGGTGACTAGCTGAAGACGGGATATTCAGCTTGATCCGGGGATGGCGACAAAGCGAAGTTACTTCGTACTTTGAATTACTTGAAGTGGTGGAACTGCGATTCTTATAACGCAGGTGCCTAGAATGGCGCAAGCGGATTACGGCGTGAAAACTTCATTCACCGATGAAAACGTCGCTCCGGGTTTGGGGCCGCCGGCAATGACGTAGATCGACTGGCCGAGCACGACAACGCCGAGGCCGTGTCGTGCCGTCGGCATAGGCGCCCAACGCTGCCAGCGGTTTTGTGCCGGAGCGTAGGATTCGACTTCCTTGTGCGTTCCTTGAGTCGATTCGCCCCCGAAAACGAAAATCTTGCCGTCAAGAGCAGCGGCGGAGATGCCGCTGCGCACGGTTGGCAGCGGCGCAAGAGCCCTCCAGCGATTGGCGGTGGGATCGTATTCCTCGTTGTTGGCGACGCTGCGGTCATGCCGACCGTTGATGCGCCCACCGATGGCGTAGAGCTTGCCGTTTACGACGGCGATGGCATGGTGGTCGCGCGGCGTCGGCAGGGGCGCTCGCTTGGTCCAACGATCTTGTGCCGGATCATATTCCTCGTTGACATTGGTATTCTTTCCATTGGCACCGACCCCGCCGATCGCAAAAATCTTTGCCGCGATCACGCCAACGGCTAGCGCGCCGCGCGCCGTTGGCATCGCGGTTTTTACGCTCCAGCGATCGGTGGCCGAATCATATTCGTAGACGGTATCGACGGAGCCGATACCGGAGATGTAACCGCCGATGACGTAGATTTTCCCGTTTATGGCGGCGGCGCCGATGTGGTGTAGCGCCTTCGGCAGCGCGGCGCGCCTGCGCCAAGAATCTTTTTTCGGGTCGTACTCTTCGACGAGGTCGCTGCCTTTTTCGTAACCGCCCATGACATAAATTTTTCCGTCCAACTGGACGGCAGCAACTTCGGTGCGCGCCGACGGCATGGGCGCGCGCTGTTGCCAGATCCCTGGCAGCTGCGCGCGCGCTTCGCGCTGTGAGAAGAGAAAAAAGACGTAAAGGCTCAGGATTGCAATCGCGCTTCGGCGGCGCACGGCATGCCTCGATTCACGCTTTGCGATCAGCGAGCGTCGCAGATTTCGTTGAATATCGAATTTCTCTCGATTAAGACGGGTAAGGATTTTCGAGTGCGTGTTGTTCCATAAGCGCATGCAGGTCGATCATCGTGTAGGCGCAATATTTAGGATCGTAGCCGAGTTTTTTCGCGGTCTTGCCTTGTTCGATGATGCGCTGCAGGATCATGCGGTTGAGCGGACCGTGGCCCATGCGGTCCTCGTGTTGCACAAGATCGGCTTCGGCGTGGGCGGTGAAGTAAATCGCCTTTTGCGTGCTCATGCCATAGTGCCGAACGAGCGCTTCGCCCCATTGCTGTGCCCAGTGGCCGAGTGTTTCCTCGTAGACGTGCGCGCCCCAAAGTTCGATAAGCGAGCCGTCTTGAAAAACTCGCCGACAATAATCGCTGATCGCGCGCCCCGGCGCAGAAGCGGGTTGCTCGAACAACTCCTCTTTGGAAAGGCCGAGCGCGTTGGCGGTTTCGAGCAAGATCAAGATATGGCCCGGCGGTTTCGGTGCGATCAGCTCTTCGGCGATTTTGTCGGAAAACGCCGGCAATAGATCATAATTTTCGACAAAAAAAGGCAGGTGAACGTAATACGAAACGGCATTGAGCGCCACGACTTCAATGGAAAAGAGACCCCAATCCTTAAAGAAACGACGCAAGCACGGCAGCGGCAACGTGCCCTCGCGCATTTGGGTCATGAACGCACCGTGATTGATTCTCTTATTCCAGTGGGCGTAAACATCCTGATAGAGATGATCGACGAATGCCTTGGCGCCGGCTGATGCCGTTGGAGAATTCATTTGCGTGAATGGACTCATGGCTGGATCGTCTTGCAGCTTTTACACTGAGTTGATTTACTGTATTGTTAATACCTAAAATAATTTACGTGTCAATCGCCGCGCCGTGGCGGAGGGACCATGAATACTCTGACGCCGGATGAGTTTTTAAAGCAATTGATCGCGACCCGCGAGGCTTTCTGGGAACAGATGAACGCCGAGCGCAGGAGCTACGGCGCGGAAAAGCCTTTGAGCCCCGCAGTGGTTTTGCGCCGGCTGCAGTTTGGCGTCGTGATGGAACGCAAGGCCGCCGAAGTCACCGCTCCGTGGGTCGGCAAGATCCCTGATATCGATCTGCAACAGCCGATGTCGGAATACGTTGTCAACGAGTTGAAGCACGCATCGATATTGCGTCAAAGGATTACCGAGCTGAACGGCGATCCCGACGCGCTCTGGAATCAGCCGTTGAAAGAGCTGAAAGACCTGTGGGATTTTCACGCTTCTTTGGGCTCGCTCTGCGAATTGATCGCGAGTGTTCAGTTTGGCCATGAAGAATTCTTCCCCAGGACGTCGAAATCGTTCATCGAGCGGGTCGCGCCCATCGATTCGAAGACCGCGGCGATTTATCGTGACACGCTGCTGGCCGACGAAGAAGGCCATGAATGGATCGCCCCGGAAATACTCACACGCTACGCCAGTGACGGCGCAACCCAACAGAAGTGCCTGGAGGCGTTGCAGAAAGGTTGCGAGCTATTCGGCAAGGCGATTCAGAGTTTCAACCGAAGCATGCCGGCCTGAGGTTGGAAGGTTTTGGAATCCTTGGGGTGAAAATGTCCGATTTGAGAGTATTTTAGACTTTACGATCGGCGTGTCAGTGCTTAGGCTCGATTCTTTTCCCGTAAGTTACCTCGCCTTTGTCGATTCGGATCGAGAACCCGCAGTCCGGATTGGTGCACGCCCAGGCTTTATACATCACTGAAGCGCCTTCTTGACCGTAGTCCGAGAGAGGAATCAACAGTCCGTTGTTGCATTTCTGGCATTTCGGCAGGTCCATCTCCACTCCTCCTTATCACCAAGAACTTGCGCCGATTAAAAAAAGTTTAATCGAGCGAGTAGGCTAAATCAAGCAAGTGTTCCGCACCGGAACGCTCTTATCCACCAATAAACAAAAAGGGGTAATCGATTTTATCGATCACCCCCTCTTACGCGGCGCTGCAGG
>JBEVIO010000255.1:0-6994 GCA_040510635.1 Binatia bacterium
AGCCACCCAAAACCAAGAGTAGCCGGCGCACTGTTCCCCTCCCGCCTGAACTGACCCGCGAGTTGAAAATCTGGAAGCTCAAATGCCCAAAGAGCGATCTAGATTTCGTCTTCGCGCGGGAAGATGGTTTGCCGTATCACCGAAAAGCGGCAAGCGTTACACTGGACCGGGCTATCAGCACGGCTGAGATCAAACGACTGACACCGCACGGACTCAGACATACGTTTGCAAGCCTGCTCTTGGCGGACGGCGTACCGGTTCCAGAAGTCTCTGCGCTGCTGGTCACAAAAATTCTTATGTGACCTGGAAGGTGTAGCAATGTCTCCATTGCCTCGCTTTTTATGAACTCGCGTAAGATGGGGCGGAGACGTAAAGCGCTTGATTTCTTAGGTTAGATGAAGCGAGAAAAGTTCAAAAAAAACCTAGGGCACATCCGATTGTTGCGTGATGGCGCCAACATCTACGCGCTGACGCGCTAACTCAGCCCGGTATCGACGGCTGACGATCAACAGCGTGATCGCGGTGATCGCGCAAACCGCGCCGCAGATCGCGAAGGTCCAATCCATGCCGATCGCCGCGCCCGAGGCGCCGATGAGCATGCTGCCTAGCGACCACAGTCCGCGATCCATAAAGAACAGACTCAGCACGCGTCCGAGCAGATTGTCGGGTGTCGCAGTCTGAATGGCGGTGTTGGAAAGAGCGCGGCCGGCGATTTGACAAAAACCAATCATCGCGAGAAAGAGAAACGACAAAAAGAAATTGTGCGAAAAGGCGAACAAAGCGATTGATACAGCAAACCCCAAAGAGCTGACACATATGGATCGAACACCGACGCGGAGCTTGTTCACCGAGGCTAACACCAATGCCGCGACGGTGGCGCCGACGCCGGGCGCCGACATGAGCAGGCCAAAGCCCGACGCGCCGACGTGCAGAACGTTGGTAGCAAAGATCGGCACAAATCGGTTGTATGGAGCGCCGAAGGTTGCAATCACGTAGGAGAGTCCGACGATATAGAGCAGTCGTCGATTGCTCAGCAAGTAGCGGAACCCCTCCTTCACGTCAGCCCAAATATTTTGTTGATCCTTCCGTTTTTCCCAGGGCGGCAACTCCATCAGGTAGAGATTGAAAAGCAGAAACACGAAGCTGATTGCGTTAACCAAAAAACATCCGGCGATGCCGATCGACGCGATGATCAATCCACCGGCCGAAGGTCCCAAAATTTTTGAGAAGTTGAACACCGAAGACTGCAACCCGATGGCGTTAAGCAGTTCCTCTTTGGGCACGAGGCTATTGACCAGCGATTGGCGCGACGTCTGATTGATCGTGTTCACGACGCCGAGAAAAAATGCCAAGACCGCAATATGCCACAACTGAATGACTTCAAACTCGACCGCGAGCCAGTAGATGATCGCTTGGATCATCGCCGCGGTTTGCGTAATCATCAGCACGCGCCTACGGTCGAATCGGTCGGCGATGGCGCCGCCCACGGCGCCCACCAACAAGCGCGGCAACGTGTCAAAAAAAGCGATGACGCCGATAGCGACAGGCGAATTCGAGACGTGCCACACCAGCCAACTTTGCGCCACGTTCTGCATGAAGTCGCCGGAGCTCGAGATCAGTGCGCCTTCCAGCAAGAGACGGAACTTTCGATGTCTGAGGGAACGGAGGGTGCGAAGATTCCGTAGGCTTTGCATGTTCGAGTTGACGAGCGGTTATTTACCTTTTATCTTACGCGACCCGCGTTGCGTTTGAAACCGGCCAGCGCAAGCGCGGCAACGCAGAGCAAACATGATCGCACCCAAATGGTACAGCGAAATCACGACCTACCAGTGGCGCGTGCTGATTTGCGCGTGCCTCGGCTGGGCCCTCGACATCATGGACGGCTATCTCTATGCAATCATCTTGTTTCCCGCCATGAGCGATTTGCTCGGCACCAGCGAGAGCGCGCAAATCGGACTCTACGGCGGCGTCGTACTCAGCATCTTCATGATCGGTTGGGCGCTCGGCGGCCTTATCTTCGGTCCCATCGCCGATCGTTACGGCCGCGCCAAGACCATGGCCATTACGATCCTGATCTATGCTTCGTTCACTGGTCTCTGCGGCATCGCCGGGAGCTGGCAGGAATTGGCGGTCTACCGTTTCTTGACGGGGATAGGCATCGGCGGCGAGTGGGCCGCCGGCGCGGCATTGATCGCCGAAAGCTGGCCGGCGAAAGCGCGCGCAAAAGCCGCCGGCATCATGCAAGCTTCCGGCGGCATCGGTTTCTTTCTCGCCATTGGATTGTATCTCTTTATCGGCCCTTACGGCTGGCGTTGGGTCTTTGCGCTGGGCGTGCTGCCGGCCATCGTCGCCTTCTACATTCGCTGGTCTCTCGAAGAGCCCGAGCGTTGGACTAAAGCGAAAGCGAACCAAAATCCTCTTCCTCTCCTTTTCAAAAAGCCGGTGCGGCGCGACGTCCTGATCGGCACCGGACTCGCAGTGGTTGCGACGTTCGGCTACCAGGGTGCCATTCAATGGGTGCCGAGTTGGATCGCCGCCATGCTGCACGCGCAAGGCACAAGACAAGTGATTCCCCAGGTGAGCCTCGTCACCACCACGCTGACCACTGGCGGAATCATCGGCTGTCTCTGCCTGCCCTTCATTGCCGACCGTTGGGGGAGAAAACACGCGCTGCTGATTTATTTTCTCGGCGCCCTGGTCTCAGTGCCGACAACGTTCTTGCTCGCGCGGGAACTGAGCCACGCGGTCCTCGCCGCACCGATCATGGGTTTTTTCGCCGCCGGAGTGACCACGGGGTTCGCGATTTATTTTCCTGAATTGTTTCCCACGGCGATCCGCGCCACGGCGCAAGGTTTTTGTTTCAACTTCGCCCGCTTCTTTTCCGCCGCGGGCCCGCTGCTCGCCGGTGTGCTCACTTCCGCGCATGGCTCCTTCGCACCAGCCATCGCGACCATCGGCTCCATTTACTTCTTTGGCTTGATCATTCTAATCTTCGCCCGCGAAACCAAAGGCCAGGCGCTGCCGGACTAGGATGGAAAAGACTGGAATGATGGAGTATGGGAGTGGTGTAAAAGACGGATGCCCATTACTCCAATACTCCAGCACTCTATTACTCCAACTCTCTCTCTCCTCAAGGAGCCGCCATGTTTTCCATGCCCATCGTTCGTTTGCTCGATGAAGGCCGTAAACTCGCGGAGACCGGCCGGCGGGTAAGTGTGTTATGGCAGCATGCGGACACGTTGGTTTTTCTCGCGCGCGGGCGCGAGTATCGCAGCGAGTTCCACATCAACCCGAGCGATGAGACGATGCACATGATCAAAGGTGACATGCGCCTGCACTATCGGACGCCGGAAGGAAAAGAAGAAGTAGCGCTGATCCAGGAAGGCGCGATCATCTACACGCCCGCGGGCACGCCCCACTCGCCGCGCTTCGCGCCGGACGCCTTTGCGCTGATCTCCGAACGAAAAAGACGAGACGGCGAGGTTGACCGCTTTCACTGGTATTGCTCGAAGTGCGACACGCGCTTGCACGAAGAGAGCTTCATCGTGAAAGACTACGCCCTCGACCCCGTCTCGAAAGCGTACAAGCGTTTTTTCGATAGCGAAGAATTCCGCACGTGCAAAACGTGCGGCGAGATCATGCCCGCGCCGGAATCACTCTGAACGTGAATTCGCAGTGAAACGGCACAAGCGGTCTCAACCTCGAATCTTTGAATTCTTTTTCCGAAGCAAACGACTGGAAAGATTGGTTTTAAATATTCAATTCCTTCGACCGGTCATAATCATGGCGCGCGCCAGCGACAGCACCTTGCCGTGGAAACAATCTGTCGATCTGGGCCAACTCGTCTGACGTTAAAGAGATATTCGCTGCGCCGATATTTTCTTCGAGGTGGCTGATTCGATGCGTTCCCGGAATCGGCACGAAGCTTTCGCCCTGATGAAGTATCCACGCCAACGATAGCTGCGCGAGAGTAATCCCTTTTACTCTCGCAAGCTTTTCTAGTTCGCGCAGCAAGCGCGCATTGTGATCGAGATTTTCAGCGGAGAAGCGCGGCGCTTTGCGTCGGCCATCTTTTTCGCCCAGGTCGGATAAAGTTCTTACCGAACCCGCAAAAAATCCTCGGCCAAGCGCATAATAGGAAACAAAGCCAATGCCGAGTTCATGTATGGTGGGGATTGTGTCGACCTCATAGTCGCGCGTCCATAGAGAATACTCGCTTTGCACTGCAGTGATCGGATGCACCGCGTTGGCGCGCCGAATGGTTTGCGAACCCGCCTCGCTGAGACCGATATGGCGGACCTTGCCCTGCTCGACGAGCCTGCTCATTGCGCCGATGGTCTCTTCGATGGGAACTTTCGGATCGACGCGGTGCAAATAATAGAGATCGATGTAATCGGTCTGTAGCCGGCGCAATGAATTTTCGCAAGCCCACGCTACGTAAGCCGGTTTGCCTTCGACCTCGCGGCCATCCGCCCAGGGTTGGCCGCGCAAGTTGCCGAACTTAGTCGTGAGCACGACATCGGCACGTCTTCCTTCAAGCGCTTTGGCCAGGATCTCTTCGTTGTTGCCGTTATTGTGGTCGGCGCTATCGATAAAATTGACGCCAAGAGCGATGGCGCGCTGGATCACGGCAATGGCGTTTTTCTCGTCAGCCTCGCTCAACTTGCCTTGAAACGGTGGACAGCCATAGCCGACGGCGGAGACTTTCAAACGCGCTTTGCCGAGAAAACGATAGGACATCGGAGTACCTCCTTTCTCGGCGCAATGACAACACGGTTCGCATCCTTGGGTGCGGCCAATGCCGTCGTCGTGGATTTCCCTTGCGTCCTATGCGACTAAATCTCTTGCCGCTTTGGTTGCGCTGTGCCGCGCTGGGGTCTGGTTCGCCCTAAAGATTACTTCAGCAGATAGCTGAACTTTTCGCGTGCTCTGCGGACGATTTCCAGGTTTGGCGCGTTGACTTTCGGAAACTTGTCTCTCCATTCGTAGGGTCGAGTCGCGTCGATCACCATGCGCGAGTTGGTGAAGTCGCGCACTTTGCGCTGCTCGGGCGTCAGCCGCGGGTCCGCCGGCGTGCTGCGCATGCGGCGCAAGATGTCCACCGAAGTCGCCGGATCGTAACGCGACAGCATCGCCCACATGAGCTGATCTAGATTGGAAACGTCGATATCATCGTCGACGACGATGACCATTTTGCAGCCGTAAACGCTCGCGCCGCAGCTCGCCGCCAGCACGCCGACCTGTTTGGCATGGCCTGCATAGCGCTGCTGGATCGCGAGCGCAATCAGCATCCGCGACGCGCCGATCTCGTGCGACCACACTTGTGTCACGTCAGGCACGCCGGCGCTTTGGAGTTGCTGTTTGAGCATCGCCGAGCGCATGATCGCGCGATAGCGCGCCATCTCGTCGGAGCCGCCGCCGATCGGCGGCACGCCGAGAATGACCGGGTCGTTGCGATGATAGATCGCTTCGATCTCCAGCACTGGCTGGGCGCTCTCATCGGACGCGTAGTAACCCGTCCACTCACCGAACGGACCTTCGAACTTGCGGTTGTCGTTATTGAGGAATCCTTCGAAAACGATTTCCGAATTGGCTGGGAAGGGCAGACCTGTGATCTTTCCGCGCACGCACTCTACCGGCTTTTTACGCATGCCACCCACGATATCGTATTCGCATAGCCCGTACGGTTGCTCAGTTCCCGCCATAAAGAAAAACAGCGGATCACCGCCGATCACAAGAGCGAGCGGCATCTTTTCACCGCGTTTGAAATATTTCTCGCGGTGCATGTAGCCATGTTTGCCTGGAACCATCAGCAGGCTGACGCTTTTTTTGTCCTGAATCATCGCCCGGTAACAGCCGGCATTGACCCATTTTTCGTCCGGGTCCATCGTAACTGAAAAACAGCCCGTGCCTATATAGCGGCCGCCGTCGTTCACGTGCCAGACCGGCGTGGGGAACTTTAGGATGTCGATGTCCGCGCCTTTGACCGTATTCTCAAAAATCGGCCCGTCATCGACGATCACCGGCGGGATAGGTTGGGGCGTTTTCTGATAGTGATCGAAGAATGCGTCGCTCAACTCCTGCTTGGAGAGCCCCTGCGGGAACCCGAGCGTCATCGCGCGCCGCTTGCCGGCGAAACAGTTGATCAGTAGACGAAACCCTTTGGGGCAACCCGGTACTTCGTCGAAAAGCACCGCCGGCCCGTCGTCCGGAGGAACTACGACATCCGTCGCCAAACCGATTTCCTCCTGCCACGACGCTCCCAGGACCGTTTTCAATTCGCCGAGCTTTTCAGCTTCGCTTATCCACTGGCGCAGATCGGTGAAAGCGATATGGGATTGAATCTTCGAGCTATCGAACATGTTTACTCCTTGTCTCGATCGATACTGCCAACCTACCACAAACCCCAGGCGCAGAAAAATTCACGAATTGCCGGCAAATTTGGAGGTTAGGACGGAAGACAATCTCTTAAAATCCGCCACGATCACTGATACTGTAATCCGGTTGAAGAAAGCGGCGCGAGAGTCATCAGTAAAATCAAGCATCATGAATACACTTGGAGGTAGGTCTATGCGGTTCAAGGCCAGATCGTTGGCAGTCATCACACTGGCGATTGGATTCAGTTGCGCGGTGGTCTTTCCAAAAGCGGTGTTTTCCCAGGCACCCTATTACCAAGGCAAAACGATCACGATCATTCGCGGCGGAGAGCCCGGCGGCTCTGGGGATATGCAAGCAAGAGCGCTTATTCCGCTCTTGAAAAAATACATTGCGGGCAATCCAACCATTATCATTGAAAACATGCCCGGCGCCGCCGGCATGAAAGCTGTCAACCACATCTACTCGACGGCAAAGCCCGATGGCCTCAGTATCACCGCGGTCGGGTCGGGCTTAGCCTCGGGCGCAATCCTCGGCTTGACGGGAGCGAGATACGATATCGATAAGCTGATCTACTTGGGCTCCACCGAGCATGGCGATCCCTACGTATTTTTGAGCC
>JBEVIO010000256.1:0-4618 GCA_040510635.1 Binatia bacterium
GCCTTGGCAAAGTTGCGCACGTTTGCCGCCACCGGACGCATGGCGTAGACCACCGTCTCCCAAATCTCGTCCTCGCTGGCGCCGAGCTCGCGCGCCCGGCCGAGATGGAGCTTGGCGCCGTGCTCATGACCGATCGCCAAATTCACTGCGAACAAGATCAGTTGCGCCGCTTTCGGATCGAGCGATCCTTCTTTATATTTGACATTGAAAAATTCAGCGTCCTTCGCCATTTTATCACCTCGTGTGAGAATTATTTTTTGAATGAATCCGGATCAAACGCCGCGCCGTTGAACGTGTATTCGCTTTTCACCTCGGTCGGCTTGCGGATGGTCTGAATCACATAACAGCCCGCCTCGGCGTTGCGCACGACTTTGGCGATTTTTTCCAGTGATTCATCGGAGCTAATTTCGCAGCGGGTTTCCACTCCCAATCCTTCCGCCTGTACGGTCTCGCGTAATACCGAGCCCTCGTTCTTGAAGCGCGCGGTGACAAAAACCTTCGCTTTATCGATGTGCGTCTTGAGCATTTCCCCGTACCGGGAAATTTGCGTCAGCAGTCAAAACCCCACCGAAAGCCCGAAATACGCCAGCGGCGGCGGCGCGGTATTGTCACCGCCGATACGTTCACCCTCGTCGCAAAAAACCGTGAAGCCGCGCGCGTGCCCTTCTTTGCGCATCCGCTCCAAGGTTTCGCCGTCGGCTTCCAAGACAATCTCCCGTTTGATTTGCAGATCCTCGGTCATGATCCCTCCGGGTCGTCAACCCTCTCGTGCCAATGCGCGCTTCAATCAATATATTCACAATCGCCGGTCGTTTCCAGCCGCGAAAAGTTTCCCTCACGGGCGCTCGATGTTCGAGTATTCTTCTGAATAGAGATCGAGCAAAGCCCGCAGCAGGGCAAACAGCGCCGGACCGAGCACGATACCCACCGCACCGAAAAGCGCGAGACCGCCAAGGATGCCAAAAAAGAGAAATAGGACCGGCAGGCCGAGACGATTGCCGATGAGAAGCGGCTTGAGAATATTGTCCACCGTGCCGACAAATCCCAAGCACCAGACCAACAGCACGATACCGCGCACCGTTTCGCCTTGGAGAAACAAGTAAATCGCGGCCGGTATCGAAACGATCGCCGACCCACCCACCGGCAACAACGAGAAAAAGGCCGTGACCACGCCCCACAATACCGCGTACGGGACACCTAAAAACCAATAAGCCAAGCCGGCGAGCAGCCCCTGCACCATCGCGACGACCAGGGAACCGTGCACCACGGCCAAAACGGAGTCGACGATGTTTTTGAACAGCCGTTGTTGATGCTCTTGGTCCATCGGCAGCAGCCGCTGAATCCGATTGACCAACTCGGCACCGTCGCGCAGGAAGAAAAATAGCGTAAACAAAGCAACGATAAAATTAACCGTGAAAAGCAACACGTTCTGAGCGATCCCTTTGACTTGTGTCACGATAAACGTCGACGAAGATTGTGCCCCTTGAATCAACAAATTCTTCCAGTCGATCTTGAAATCCACCAGTCGGAACGTCGCCGTATCCCACCAACCGATCAAGTGCTGCACCCACGGTTGCGCCAGCCATTGCTGCTTGCCATCTTCGTCCAGAAGCAAACGCACCGACTGAAGCAACGAGACCGCCTCGTCCGCTAAAAACCGCGCCAGCTCGACACCGGGCGCGATCACGATAATCGTGATCACGACGATGACCGTAATCGCTGCGAGCGTCGCGCGCCCGCGCAT
The DNA here is from genome assembly GCA_040510635.1 of Binatia bacterium. Classification (GTDB taxonomy): domain Bacteria; phylum Desulfobacterota; class Binatia; order UBA9968; family UBA9968; genus DP-20. Next base: position 1,745 of record JBEVIO010000256.1, read on the forward strand.
GAGTTCGAGCATGCCGGCGTACACCGGGTAGAAGAGAATCGCGAGAATCACCGCCCATGTAATCGCCGTCAAAAACGGCGTCAAGATCAAGAACGCGCCGTACAGAATGAGCAGAAGAAGCGCGAAGAAAAAAGCGGTCACGAGCCAAGTTCGATTCACCGAGTGGCTTCCCTCTCCAATCCGTCAACTGTACGTAGAAGAACTGTCGGTGGCAAGGCGCCACAAACCGCGATAGCGTGCGGCGAAAGCTTAAGCGCAAGCATCGCTGCAATGGATTACTGCCGTTGATGAAAACGATCAGGCAAGAAAGTAAAAACTGCGCGGTCCGGCTTTCCGGAGGGCTCACAGACTGCCGACGAAGCGACCGGGATTGAGCAATCCCGCGGGGTCGAATTGGTGCTTGATCCGGCGCATGAACGCTAGGGTCGGTGGCGATAGCCCCCATACTTCAAGGCCGTGCTTAAGGTCGCTTGGCGCGGCGAAGATGATAACGTGACCGCCGCGGCTATTCGCCATTTCCGTCAGTTCGGCAAAGCGCGAGGCGTTTGCTTTATTTGCTTGACAAGTCAACCAGACGGTACCGATCGCGGCATCGGCGCTGATTGCCGCGCCGTGCCAATTTTTGATCCTCGGGATGAAGTTAAAGACTTCGGCGCGCGGCAGCGTGATGCGAAAGACCAGACGTTCGCTCTGCAAAGGGAGGTTCTGACGCGCTTGCCAAAATTCATTCTGGCCTTCGCCACCGATAAATTCGGCAGACATCCCTAATCGATCGGCGAGCACCCTTACATCACGACGGCATCGGCTGATCGTCTCGACAAATCCTTCAAACCTCGCTGCGATCTGCCAGCGCTCGGGCGCCTGGCCTTGTAAAAGAACGACCGCCGCCGGCAACAGAGGCGAATGAAGCAAATCTTCGGCGAATTTCTGCGCTTGCGCCAAAGTGGCCGATACGACCGCGGTCTCGCTGCTTTCGGGAAGCGGCGTCAAGCGCAAAGTCACTTCGGTGATGACGCCGAGAGTGCCGAGGGAGCCGACAAAAAGTTTACACATGTCATAGCCCGCGACATTCTTGACGACTTTGCCACCCGCTTTGATTTGTGTGCCGCTGATGAGAACCACTTTCATGCCGATCACCAAATCGCGCACGCTGCCGTAAAAACTGCGCCGCGGTCCATTGAGATTCCCGGCAACGATGCCGCCGACGGTTGAGCGTTCGGGAAACGGCGGGTCGACGGGCACGAACTGGCGTTGGCCTGCAAGCAGTCGTTGCAGCGCGGCCAGACTGATCCCGCTCTCTGCCGTCACCGTCAGATTGGCGTGGTCGTGGTCGACCACGCGATCGAGTTTGTCAGTATTAAGCGCGACCTCAGCTTGGCGCGGCGGATTGCCCAGCGCCATGGCGGTGCCGCCGCCCCAGGGACTTACCGTCGCATCCGCTTCCGCGCAGAGACGGAGTGCCGCGCTCACTTGCTCTCGACCTGGCGTGCAGACCAATGCCGGTTGCTTGCTGTCCAAGCGATGAGAAGTGAGCAAGTCGGCATTTAAGCTGACCGCATCGGCGCCTAGCTCGGCGACCAATCGCTGCGCCAATTGATCGGGAGTCGATTTCATTTCGGCGTCGCGGCGTCGCTTTCGCCACCGGCGCGGTCGAGCAGATCCATCAGATGATAAACTTTCACCGCGGGTCCGTGACGCTGGGCGCCATAGCGAAGCTGCAGCATGCAACCGGGGTTGGGCGCGACGACGGCCTCGGCTTTCGTCGCCGCCACTGACTGCATTTTTTCCTTGAGCAGCTGTTGTGACATGTCTGGGTGGGTCAAGTTGTAAATGCCGGCGCTGCCGCAGCAGCGATCCGAGCCTTCCATCTCGATGAGCTTCAGGCCGGGGATCGACTGTAATAATTTTCGCGGTTGGCTGCGGATGCGCTGGCCGTGCGCCAAATGGCACGGATCCTGGTAGGTTACAGTGAGATCGACGCGATGAAGCTCGCTTTTAAGGCCGAGATCCCCCAGAAATTCACCGGCATCCTTGACCTGCGCGCTGAAACGCTCCGCCTTGGCGCGATAGGCGGGATCGTCGCGCAACAAGTAACCGTATTCTTTCATTGCTGCGCCACAGCCGGCGGCGTTGACGATGATCGCGTCGGCCTCGGTATCTAAAAAAACATCGATATTGCGCCGCGCCATCTGTTTGGCCGCGACGCTCTCGCCGTTATGAATATTCAGCGCGCCGCAGCAGATCTGCTTTTTCGGCAATACGACATCGCAGCCGTTGCGCCTGAGCACGCGTACGGTAGCTTCATTGACGTCACCGAATAAGAGCGGCATGACGCATCCATTGAGCATGGCGACTTTAGCACGGCGCGCGCCGACGGCGGGCAGGATGTCCGCTGTGACATGAAAAAACTTTGACGGGATGGCAGGCAGCATCGAATCCATTTCGCGCAACTTGGCCGGCAAGAGCGTCCGCGCGAGCCCCTGCAGCCCGCTCCGTTGGTAGAAACGTAGCAGCCCGAAGACAAAACGCAGCCGCCGCGGAAAGGGCAACAAGCGCGCGAAAACGAAATTCAGTAGCGCACGGCCGAAGGGCGAGCCTGGCGGACCAAGCTGCTCGCGCGCGGTTTCGGCGATCCGACCATACTGCACGCCGGACGGACACGCTGTCTCGCAGGCGCGGCAGAGCAGGCAGAGATAGATGTGTTCTTTGAAACGATCGTTAAGCTCGATGCGTCCTTCGGCGGCGGCTTTGACCAGATGAATGCGCCCGCGCGGCGACTCCGGTTCGAGGTGCAGCACGCGATAGGTTGGACATTGATTCAAACAAAGGCCGCAATGCACGCATTGGTAGAGCTCGGGGAGATCTAATGCGGGC
>JBEVIO010000257.1:0-3122 GCA_040510635.1 Binatia bacterium
GTTCATTTACGACAATACGGAAACCACCTGGGTCGAAATCACACCCGCCAAAGCCAACAAAATCATCGAAGCGATCGCGCCGAATCCTCTCGCCGGCATCAAAGTCTCCTTTATCGCCTACGATAAACTCTTGGGCTATGTCTATCAATTGCCCAGGTCGGTCGGCGTTTTCCCCGGCGGGATTTTTTCATTGTACACGGGCTACTCCATCGGCGTGCGCGGCGCGATTCATCCGCCTTCGACGCCATTTCCGGAGACCTGCGTGAAAATGTACGAAGCGCTCAAATCGGGTGATCTGAAGGGTGCGCAAAAGGAGCATGATCTGCTCACTCGTTTAATGCAGGTGGTCGGAAAATATCTGCGCACCCATGGACGCGGCGTGTTCTGCGAGCTGATGAAATTGCGCGGTTTGCCGGTGGAGCGTTTCCCGCGCTGGGAAACACCGCCGTTCACCGACAAGGACAAAGCGGATCTCAAAGAAGGCTTAGCGAACGCCGGTTACACGTTTTAATCGGAATCTCATGAGTCGTGAGCCGCTAACTTTGGAAATCGGCAAAAAGCTTTCGCTGAGCGAGGCGAAAGCTTTTACCGATCAGATCAAACAGCGCATGTACGCGCTTTGGAACGAAAAGATTTTCGCCGGTGCGTTTATGCGCGATCTCGAAGCGGGCAAGCTGCCGCTGGAGACGATCAAACTTTTCTGGCGCAATTGGTATAGCTATCCCGTGGAAGTGAACAACTTTCATTTGATCATTTACCAGCGCCACCAGGGCATCTTCGCGCGCCATCGCGACCTGCTCGCACCCTACGTCGGCAAGATCAGCGACGAGTTGGTGAACCCGAGTATTCCTGGCCATATCCAAGTCTTGATCCAACAGGGCGAAGCGTTCGGCGTCACGGTCGATGAGATGATTAACTGTCGAGTCTTCGCCGAATGCCGCGCCCTAACGGAGTTTGCGCGCGGGTTGGTTTATGAGGGCAGCATGATCGAATGGTGGGCGCGCTCGCTCAACGAAGAAATGTTCGGCCACTGGTCGAAACGCTGGCGCGAAGCGCTGTTGAATAAATACAAAATCAAAGACGCCGATCTCCACTACTTTCAGGTCCATGAAGAAGCAGACCTGCACGAGCACTTGGACGGCCTGATGGCGCATGGCCAGGTCGCGCGCATGATCTTCGAACGCCTGTTGCAGGATGGCAACACTTGGTATCGCCCCGGCTGGGGACCGGAATATTGTTGTTTGACCAACGCCGCTTATGTCGCGCTATTTCACGACGGCATCTATCGGCACGCGCGCGAGTTGGGACATTTTTAAAAACAAAAATGGAGAATTGAGAATGGAAAATGGAAAACAAGATCGGTCAAATCTCCGCAGGCTCATTGTCCATTATCTATTTTCAATTCTGCATTCATGACCATGCCATTCAACGATCTGCGCGAGTTTATCGACGCCGCGCGCGCGCTGGGCCAGGTGAAAGAAATTCACGGCGCCCATTGGAATTTGGAAATCGGCGCGCTGACCGAATTATTCGCCTTCAAAGAACCTTCGCCGCTCGTGCTTTTCGATCAGATTCCTGATCACAATATAAATTTCCGCGTCGCCGCCAACCTCATCAACACGCCAGCCCGTTCCGGACTGACCGTCGGCATGCCCGCCGACGCGGCGCCCATCGAGCTCGTGGCGCGCTGGAAAGAATTGTTAAAGAACGTGCGGCCAATCCCGCCGCGCGTGCTCTCGAATGGACCGATCCTGGAGAACGTCAAAACCGGCGACGAGATCGACATGACGATTTTTCCGACGCCGCATTGGCATGAGCTCGACGGCGGCCGTTATATCGGCACGGCCGATTGCGTCATCACAGGCGAGCCCGAAGAAGGCGGATGGGTCAACGTCGGTATCTACCGCGTGCAAGTTCACAATAAAAATACCCTCGGCCTTTATGTTTCGCCGGGACACCACGCGCGCATCATGCGCGAGAAGTATTGGGAAAAGGGCAAGAGCTGTCCGGTCGTCGTGACCTTCGGCCAGGATCCGCTGCTCTTTCTTGTCGCCGGCCAATCGATCGCTTACGGCATGTCCGAGCTCGACTATTGCGGCGGCTTGCGCGGCGCTCCCGTGGACGTCGTGCGCGGTGATATCACCGGGTTACCGATTCCGGCCACGGCCGAGATCGCCATCGAAGGCGAGGTGCCGCCGCCCCAGGAACAAGTGCACATGGAGGGTCCGTTTGGCGAATGGCCGGGCTATTACGCTCATGGCGCGGCCAACGAGCCGGTGATCCGGGTCAAAAAACTTTACTATCGCAACAACCCGATCTTGTGCGGTGCGCCGCCGTTGAAACCACCCTTCATCACCTTCGGCGTGCCCATCGGCGCAGCGGCAATTTGGAATTATCTCGAGAAGGCCGACGTGCCGGACATCAAAGGCGCCTGGTGCTACGTCGGCGGATCTGCGGCCGCGGGCGGCGCGCCGTTTATCGTTGTGTCATTGAAGCAACGCTATCACGGTCACGCTCAGCAAGCCGCCATCGCGGCGCTCGGCTCGCGCGCCGGCAACTATCATGGCCGCTTCGTCATCGTCGTCGACGACGATATCGATCCGTCGGACATGAAAGAAGTCATCTGGGCGGTTTCCACGCGCTGCGACCCCAAGACGGCGATCAGCATCATCGACGGTTGCTGGAGCACTCCCCTCGATCCGGCGATGCATCCGGACCAGCGCAACGCCGGCAACTTCATCAACAGCCGCGCGATTCTCAACGCCTGCCGTCCTTACGCCTGGCGTGACCGTTTTCCGCCGGTCAACGCGCTCAGCCCTGAGCTGCGCCGCAAGATCAGCGAAAAGTGGCGCGAGGAACTCGGCTAATCCTCTTCTTGTTTAATTCGCCATCGCCGTTCCGCGCGCGCGATCAAAGCGCCGCGGGAAAGCCGGCTTGATTGCGTCATGCCAAATTACATGGCAGCATGCCCCGATGGAATTTTTCTGGGATCTTTTTCATCGCATTTACGATGTCGAAGGGTTGGTGCGCCTCGGCGGCATCATTGGGCTCACGATAATCGTATTCACGGAAACCGGTCTGCTTGTCGGCTTTTTTTTACCCGGCGACTCGTTGCTCGTGAC
>JBEVIO010000258.1:0-6539 GCA_040510635.1 Binatia bacterium
TCCGCTGATCCCCGGTTCGTGGAGTCGACACGACGATGAGCTCGGTCGGGAAGCGCTCGGTGAATTCCTGATCGATACCGGCGCTTACGGAGCGATGATCGATTACGATGTTGCCGTGTCGCTCCAGCTTCGCGAGCAGAGCACGAGGGAAATTCACGGCATACACGGTTACGGCACGCTGCAGCAGTATCTCGCCAGGGTGCGCCTGCCCGCCAAGACTGCGAGCGGCGCTGACGATTGTTTCGAACAGGTCATAGAATGCGTCGGTGTGCCTGCTTTGTTGGAGAATAGCCGTGAACAGAACGCACAGGTAATCGGCATATTGGGAAGAGCATTTCTTCAAGCGGCCTATCTAGAAATTGACAGCAAGATCGGCCGGATCGTCTTGCAGATGGGATAGCTCGTTTGACGCAACACTGAATCATGAGAACGCGCCGGCTCGATGGCGGCGGCGAGTGGAGCCAAGAACAGACGATGGCAGAGTCACAAGAGAAGGAACTCGAAGAGGTTATCGCCGAGCGCTTGCGCGAAGCGGGATTAAAATTCGCGACGGAGCGAGCGATCGGGGGACTCGCGCCTGATTTCATCGTGTACGCGCCGGACGGGCGCCAGTTTGTCGTCGAGACGCGTAACTGGGACTTCCCGGGATTGACGACGGAAGCAAGCAGACAGGCGCAGCACTACCAGGATACGGCAAAGGCTGATGGCGCATTCATCGTGATCGCGGGATTGAAGAGAAACTTGCCGTCTAAAGGCGTCGTAACGATCGATGGGCTCGTGCCGGCGCTTCAAGCAGAATTTCAAGAGACAAAAACGCGCGGACATTCTGCCGAGGTGACCAAAGTAGATAAACTGATCTTCGCGGCGATGCCGTTTGCGCCGCAATACGAAGATGTTTTTTTCGTGGCGATGAGCTATGCCGCAGAACAGGTCGGCGCGGTTTGTGACCGAGTGGACCGGCGCGAGTTTCAAGGCAACGTGGTCGACGAGGTGCACCGGCTGATTCGTAAATCGACTGCGGTGATCGTCGACCTGTCGGAATCAAAACCCAACGTGCTCTACGAGGCGGGTTTCGCTCATGCCTTGAAGAAGCCCTGTATCCACATTTGCTCAACCGCGCTGGAGAAACTCCCTTTTGATGTGGCACAGTGGAAAACCACCCGCTACGAAGCCGGGCAAACTCACAAGTTGCGCCGGGATCTTACCCAGCGCTTGAAGACGATTTTTGAATCTTAGCGCTAATGGCTCTACCGAAGACGATTTACGTCGATCTCGACGACGTGCTGTGCCAGGCGGCGCGCCATTTTCTCGTTATTATCGACCGCGAGTTCGGCAAACAAATCGCTTACGAGCAATTGACCAATTTCGACGTCGGTCATTCTTGCGGGCTAACGCCCGGCGAACGCGACGAGTTGTATCGCATCGTGCATCGGCCGGAGGAATTGCTGCGCATGGCGCCGATCGCGGAGGCGATCGACGTTCTAAGGCGTTGGCGTGCAGAGGGATTTGACATCGCCATCGTCACGGGCCGCCCGCCGGAAAGCTACGAAGTGTCGCTTGCCTGGTTGGCGAAGCACGAGATACCCCATAGTTCGTTGACCGTGGTCGACAAATACTCACGCTTTGCCACGGAAAACACCAAGGCAATCCCATTGGCTGAATTGTCGACGCGGCAATTTTGCTGGGCCGTGGAAGACTCGCTGCCGATGGCGCAGTTTTTAGCCGGTCAAATGAAGTTGCCGGTAGCGCTGATCGATTGTCCGTGGAACCAGTGCGACGTCCAGCATGAGCGCGTCCACCGTTTCCGCGATTGGCGACTCATGGCCAAAGTAACGAGCGAGCTCGCGCTTTCGGATCGGAGGTAGAAATGAAGATAAAAGTCGCAGTGCTGTGTCTTTTGCTCCTGCCCAATTGGAACCGGGTGGCTTACGGCGCTGAAGCGGACTCGCGATCGGCGGCGCTGGTCGAGGGCGCGAGGAAAGAGGGCAAAATGGTTTTCTACACTTCGGTAGAAACCGAGTTCGCGAGATCGTTGACCAGCGCCTTCGAAGCTAAATATCCTTTCATCAAGACCGATATTTTTCGCTCGACCCACGATAAGATTTTTAGCCGCATGAACGTCGAGCGCCAGACCGGCACTTTCGCGGCCGACGTCGTGAGCGTCGGCGAGTTCGAAACCTATCACATGCAAAAAAAAGGTTTTATCGCGCTGTATAAATCGCCCTTCGCGGTGGCATATCCGGACGGCTTTAAGGATCCGAATGGCTACTGGACCGACCTGTACGATAACCTGATCGTGACCGCCTACAACACGACGCGAGTGAAACGGGATGAGTTGCCTAAGCGGTGGGAAGATTTGTTGCATCCGCGGTGGAAAGGTCGCATGGTGCTCGACCAAAACGAAGATCGGTGGTTCGCCAACATGTTGTATCTCATGGGCGAGAAGAAGGGCATGGAGTTCATGCAGTCGCTGGCAAAACAAGATGTCGCGATTCGAGGCGGGCGTTCGTTAGTGACGCAACTTCTTAGCGCCGGCGAATTCGATCTGCAGATTGTTGCCTACTGGTATCGTCCGCACTTAATGAAAAAACAGGGCGCGCCGGTGGATTGGATCGGCATGGAGCCTGCGGTTATAGCGCTCCACCCCATCAGCATCGTCGAGAAAACGCCGCACCCCAATGCCGCGCGGCTATTTATCGATTTCGCTCTTTCCGACGAAGGACAGAAGGTTTTTCTCCAAAGAGGCAGGGAGCCGGCAAAGCCCGGCCTCCGGCCGGAAGGCTACCCGGTTAACCTGAAGGCGTTTCCAAGCCGGGTTCAGCTTGCCGAGAAATTGGACGAGCGCAGCCGGCAATTCCGCGCGCTCTTCGTGCGGTGAGCGCGGCTGCGATTCTCAATCAAGTTACTGGCGGGCCGCTCTTCGAGTGGCGTTCGGTGAGTTCCAATGTGTAGCCATCGGGATCTTCGATGAAGGCAACTTTATCTTGACTGCCGGGCCGGTTGGGCTGCGGTTCAAGAGTAAATTTCACACCTGCTGATTTCAACTTTTCGCCGAGCGCATAAAGGTCGGACACGTAGAGAGCAACGTGGCCGTACCACTTCGGCATTTCTTTCACGTGTCCGGGCCCGCCGGTTTCGATGAGCTCGAGGCCGGGATATTCATCTTCGCTGCCGTAACCCAGATAGCCGACGCGCTCGTGTTTCTCCGGGTTGGGCCGAATGCGCTGCACGTCCATGCCGAGCAGCCGCGTGTAGAAATCGATGCTGCGATCGAGATCGCTCACCAGCATCATGGTGTGGCGAATGCGAAATGTGACGTCGTTAACGGTTTTTTCACCAGCCATGTTTTTCTCCCTGGAGTTTTGATGAGATTTCGCGAACGATCCGCGATCGTGATCGAGCCAAGCGTCGGGAGAGACTAGCGTAGGAAAACGCTGAGCGTCAAGCGCACGTGCCCGAACTTGGCAGGCACGCAAGAGCCTGTTGAATTCGCTATGAACCAAACGCTTGAGAAGAAAAATATTGCTTAATCAGGGATGATGCCGATTAACCCGGCGCTGTTTGCCGGCCCAGTAAATCATCGTCACGAGAACGATCATTGTGACTGCCCAGTGGCTCAAAGACCAATCGATAAACCGTGCCAGCTCATCGATAATCCGCTTGGCGAATTCCCCGATCATGTTCATGTGACCACCTCCGGGAAAAACAATTCGCGCGAGCGAGGAGCAAGCTCTATGATAACCGGGGCGCGAGGACGGTCGCAAGTGATGAGCGTTGATCCGACAAAATAAACGGTCACGTAAAATGGCATAAAAAACTACAAAACAAGACATCGCTGGACGCTTGCGCCGGAAAAAAAATCGGCGAGTTGCACGCCCGCGCAAAGCAATAGGCAAAAAAGCAAATTTCGATGCAATAGCGAAAGCGTAGCATTAGCTCGCGCTGAGCTAAACCACGCGTCTGGGAGAGCGCTATACGCTAGGCGAGTGCTTTGGTAAAGGCGCGGCGCAGAAACACGCCGATCAAATGGCGTTTATAATCGGCGCTGCCTTCGAGGTCGTCGACGGGATCGGCGGCCTGCGCCAGCGCTTCGGCTGCGTCCGTGAGTTGTTTTTCTACCTGGGACCGCGGACCGGTCAGGAGCGAGTTGGTTTGATTCGACTGTGTCGGCACGGCGCTGACGCTGCCGACGACGGCAACAGCCTGCTTGATCGTATCGCCGTCGACATCGAGCACTAGTGCCAGGCCCAAAGTGGGGCGTTCTTTCAGTTGAAATTTCAAATAAGCAGCGCGCTGTGACTTTGCCGGCAATGGAATTTCTACAGCGGCCAAAAGCTCCTCGGCCGCGAGCGAAGTTTCATACGCGCCGGTGATCAGTTGATCGATTGCTACTGTTTTGGCGCCGGATTTCCCTTGCACCTGAGCTTTGGCGCCGAGAGCGACGAGCAGCGTCGCGGGATCGGAGTGCGGCTCGGCGAAGCAGAGATTACCGCCCAAGGTGCCGCTGGCGCGCACGCGCACATTGGCGACTTTGGTTTCCATCTCGGCGAGCACCGCCAAGCTTTGTTTGACGATCGAAGAACGCTCGATGGTGCGATGGGTGGCCGTACTGCCGATCATGAGCCCGCCGTTCTTAATTTCGATCTTGTTCAAATCGGCAATCGTTTTGACATCGACCAAATGCTCGTAGCGGAGCAGATCGTGCTTCATGGCGAGCAAAAGCTCGGTGCCGCCGGCATAGAGCCGGCCCTTATCACCGAATTCGGCGAGCATCTGCGAAGCTTCAGCGATCGTTTTCGGTTGGTGAATGGCAAAACGTCTTAAGGGCATCATAAAATTAAGAAAGGCGAAAGGCTGAAAAAATCAGCAGCTTCCTTCATCCCTCATCCTTTATCCTTTTTTTCTTTCAATGCGCGCCAAACTCTTTCCGGCGTCAGAGGCGCTTGGCGGATACGCACGCCGACGGCGCGGTCGACGGCGTTGGCGATGTTGGCAGCCATCGAATTCAACGACGCTTCGCCGCCGCCTTTGGCGCCAAAGGGGCCGACGCCGTCCTGATTTTGCACAAGGTGCAGCTCCACTTTTTTCGGTAGGTCGGAAAAACGCGGCAGGCGGTAATCGAGAATTGACCCATTCATCAATTGCGAGCCTTCGTAAACGAGCTCTTCAAAAAGACCGATGCCCATGCCCATGGTGGCGGCGCCGATGTCCTGTCCCTCGGCAAGCGCGGGGTTGATCGCGAGTCCCACGTCGCCGACAGTGGCAAGTTTCTCCATGGTGATTTTGCCGGTCTCTTCATCAACGGAGATCTCTACGCCGGTGGCGGCGGCTTCCCAAAAAACCGGCAGCGCGGCAAACTTGCCGGACTTTCTGATATAAGAGCGACCGATCACTTCGCCGTCGGGAAGCGCGTAAAATTTACTAATCACTTGAGACCAATTGAGCTGGACCTCGCCGCAGCGTACGCCGCCGCGCACGGTTTGAATTTCTTCGACCTTCACTTTCAGCACGTCGGCGGCCATGACGACCATCTGCTGAATGGCCTCCTGGCTCGCTTCCAACACGGCACTGCCCATTAAAGTTGTCGTGCGGCTGGCACCGGTAGAGCGGTCGTAAGGTGTGATCGCGGTGTCGGAAGAAACCACGTTCACATTCTCGAACGGAACTCCCAGCGCTTCCGCGGCAATTTGCGGCAAAACTGTGTGACTGCCTTGTCCCAATTCCGTGCTGCCGGTCATGATCGTGACAGAGCCATCAGCATGGACGCGCACGGCGGTCGACGTGAGCGGATAGGCGCCGGCGTCGCTGCCGGAAACGGCAACGGTGCGGCCATGCCCCTTGGGTAACGGCGTTCCCCAACCGATCGATTTGGCGGCGGTGTCCAGGTCTTCTTTCAAAGTCCCGTCGAAAGGCCGCATGCCGGGGAAAAATTCCTCCCCCGGCTTGGCCGCATTGGCCAAACGAAATTCATAGGGATCTTTGCCGATCTTGGCCGCCAGCTCGTCGATCTGCGATTCGCCCGGTAGAGTCACCTGGGCGCAACCGAAGCCGCGATAAGAGCTAGCGGGCACAGTGTTGGTATAAAGGGAAGAATTTTCGATCAGAACATTGGGTATTGCGTAGGGTCCGACACAACGGTTAGTCGACTTCTCGACCACCAGCGGGCTGTTCTCAGCATAGGCGCCCGTGTTCATGACGATCTTCGCCTGGCGGGCGATGATCTTGCCGCTGGCATCCGCTGCCGTGCGCATCCAGGTGTAAGCATCGTCGCTGCGCGTCGTCAGCATCGCTTCCTCTACCGTGAGCTGCAGTTTCACTGGACGCTTGGCTTTCCAAGAGCAGGCTGCGGTGAGTGGCTCGACTTTCGTGTACGACTTGCTGCCGTAACCGCCGCCGACAAAGGGGACGATCAGACGCACTTTGCTCACCGGCAGATTGAAGATCGATTTCAAATCATGGCGCACCATAAATGGATGCTGCGCTGAAGAATAGATAGTCACGCCCTGATCGGTGACATCGGCGACCGAGACGTAGGGTTC
>JBEVIO010000259.1:0-3318 GCA_040510635.1 Binatia bacterium
AAGTACACGAAGGTTTTGATGCATCAATTCTCAAACTTCGTGCTCTTCGCGTCCTTCGTGGTGAAATCGAATTTCTCTTGGTTCAAGGGGCTAGTTCTACGAGGTCGGAACTTCGGTGAACATGACAAAACGCGCGCGGCGGTTTTTCACCCGGCATTCTTCATTAAGCTCAAAGCAGGCGGGAGCTTCCTTGCCGTAGCTGATCGTCACCAGGCGGTCGATGGCGACCCCTTGGTTTATCAGGAAATCCTTAGCGACTTGCGCGCGTTTGGCGCCGAGCGCGAGATTGTATTCGGCCGAACCGACGTCATCGCAGTGGCCTTCGACCTCGACTCGCGCTTTCGGATTGGCCTTCAACCACGCCGCGTTCTTTTCTAAGATGACCTGCGCTTCGGGATCCAGCTCCACGCTGTCGAACTGATAATAGACATCTTTGAGAGCCGCGCCCGGCGGTGTCACTGCGGCGACGCCGCGGCTGATCGCTTCCATCGCGGAAGGCGAGCGCGCCGGCGCGTTGGCTAAATTGGTTAGGGACTCCGGCGACGAGAAAAGCTTTGGTTGCGCGTCGGGGGTCGAACAGGCGGTGAGCACCGAGACGAGTGAGATAAGCAGGGCGGCGCGGCGCAATTCCTGGGCGAAATCCGATTTAAAGCGCAATTTATTGTATCCTCGGCTGAAAATGCCTCTTTTGTTTCCGATATCGTCGCGATTTACCTGTGGTTTGTCAAGTTTTTTCTGCGCTTTGGCCTTCAACGGCGCGCGCTGGGGTCGGTATTCAAATCCACGCGCAGGCGCTGATTATGCCGGTAAGATAATAAAGTGCCACAAATAGCGCCGATCGCGTCGATCGATACGTCGACAGCGCTGGCGCTGCGGCTTGGGACAAATGATTGGTGCAGCTCATCGCTGATCGCGTAAATCACCGAAAAAGCGACGCTCCATATTATCCTCCGCTTTGCACTCGGGCCGGGGAATTCGGCGCGGAGCGCGCGCATGAGCAGGACGGCAAGGATGAAGTATTCGCTCCAGTGACCGAGCTTACGCAGGAGCAGGCCAATATTTTCGATGTGGGCTTCGGTAAGGCTGGGAAATAAACTCGAAAGAAACGGCGCGATAATCGGTGTTGTCCGTGCGGAGGAAAAGGAATCGGTTGAAAAGATGAAGATGACGATCATCCAGACGAGGACCGCCGCCCGATTCACGATGAGATCATGGCGCGATACGGATTGGTTCATGACACTCGACGCAGCTCAGCTTTGGATGAGGCAGGACACAAACCGCGATTTTCGAACAAGGGCGAACCATAGCAGAATTGACGCATGCGATGATGAACGTGAACCTCCATTGCGAATCGGGCCGAACGGCGTTTTTTCGTTGATATCAAACTAGCCGAGGCGGATCGCTCGAGTCAACGCGAGAGCAGGTCAGCTGCGCTGCTATTTGCCCATCGATGGTGTATAAAAAATATGCGTGACACAGCCTGAAAGAGGAAAAAAATCGATGAAGCACAAGATCACTTTGATTCCCGGCGACGGCATCGGTCCCGAAGTCACCAAGCCGACCTTGGCAATCATCAAAGCGGCGGGAGTAAAGATCGAGTGGGAAACTCACTTGGCGGGAGCCGAAGCGCTCAAAAAATACGGTTCGACGATTCCCAAATCGTTGATGGACTCGTTTGAAAAAAACCGGGTCGCGCTCAAAGGCCCGGTGACGACGCCGGTGGGCGAAGGTTTCACGAGCGTCAATGTGGCGCTGCGCCAAACTTTCAATCTCTACGCCAACCTGCGTCCGATCAAGAACCTTCCCGGCGTGAAGGCGCGCTATCAGGGCATCGATCTGATCGTCGTTCGGGAAAACACGGAGGGGCTTTACTCCGGCATCGAGCACGAAGTGATTCCCGGGGTAGTGGAGAGCTTGAAGATCATGACCGAGAAGGCATGTACGAAGATCTCCAAGTTTGCTTTCGATTTCGCCCGACGCAACGGCCGGCAAAAAGTCGCCGCGGTGCACAAGGCCAACATCATGAAAATGAGCGACGGGCTTTTCCTGGACTGCGCAAGGAAGGTCGCGGCCAGCTATAAGACGATCGATTTCAGCGACGTGATCGTCGACAATGCGTGTTTGCAGTTAGTCATCAATCCGTGGCAGTTCGATGTTCTGCTGATGGAAAATCTTTATGGCGACATTCTGTCGGATTTGGCCGCCGGTCTGGTAGGCGGTCTTGGCGTCGTTCCCGGTGCCAATCTCGGCGATGATCACGCGCTTTTTGAGGCGGTGCATGGGAGCGCGCCGGATATCAAGGGCAAAAATATCGCCAATCCCTCGGCGATGATTCAGGCGGCGATCATGATGCTCCGCCATCTCTCCGAAAAAGCCGCGGCGAATCGGATTTCGTTGGCGCTGGAGCGGGTGCTCATGCGCGGCGAGGTCCTGACTGCCGATCTCGGTGGCACGGCGACGACAAAAAAATTCGCCGACGCGATCGTCCGAGAAATTGAAAAATAGTTCCCCCCACTGATCTCGGCTCAGGATCGCCTAGGATGATCTGATGGATTATTGCTTCATGACGTTTGAACTCAGCGAAGGGTTAGGCGGCATTTTTGTCCCCCCGGTGCACAACCTACGCTCGTGAAGCTTGGGACCCGCGGACGAATGGTTGCACCTTATCTTGTTCGGCGGGATCGTTCCTTGCGACCACGGCACGGGCAGGCTGAGTGGTACTGAGGTTGATTGCCTCGTGAGGAACCCCAGCCGGAACGAAGAGGAACTCACCAGCCTCGCTCACTACCTCGTACTCCAACGATGCACCCCAACGAGTGAGGACTGTGCCTTCCAGCACGTAGATGCCGGTTTCGTAGCCGAGATGGACGTGTGGTTCCGAATGGGCGCCTGGCGGTATGACAACGAGGTGCATGGACAGACCTGTTGCATTGACTGTCTGGCCGGAGATCCCAACGAAGTAGGGCAGACGCTGAAGCGTCGTGACTTCGCTGTCAGGCCGAACACTCTGCACTTTGAACTCGGGTTCATTCAGTGCAGCAACCCTCCAACGATGGTTTCTATGACGCCTAACGTGTGCAATGGCGCGCACTGGTCGGCGACCCCAGCGGCCCCGAATATGTGTCGCTGTCGATTGCGTTGTTAGGCATCGTCTTTTGCAAGCCACTCGATGACGTCATCATTGCCCAGGATGCTTGCCAAGTCCAGCGGCGTTCCGCCGTCATCGTTACGCGCGTCAACTGATGCGCCAAGCGCTATGAGTTTTTTAACTGCCTCAGGATGGTTTTGAGCCGCTGCATGATGCAATGCGGTCATCCC
>JBEVIO010000260.1:0-3201 GCA_040510635.1 Binatia bacterium
ATGCTGCAGGCTTTGGGAAACCCGGTGGTGCCGGATGTGATCATGAGGAGGAAACGATCGAGGCCGTGGACTTCGACTTCGGGATCATTGAGTTCACTTTGGCTGATTGCCGACTCGAAAAGCAGCCCTTCGACTGGCTCAGCGTGAGTGGAATATGAACCGATAACAAGTAGATTGTTCCGTTGCACATGCTGGCGGGCAATCTCGTTCAAAGCATCGGTCTCTTTGCGCGTTTCGAGAAAGAATGCCTTGGGCGCAAAGAAGCGTAGCATCGCTTCGCATTCTTGCGCGCTCCAGTTGAAATCGAAGGGGACGGCGATTGCCCCGGTCTTGGCCACAGCGAACAGCGCCTCGAAATGCTCGGCGCGGCTGCCGCAGGATAGGCCGACCAAATCGCCTTTGCAGATACCTTGAGCGAGCAGATAATTTGCCAGCCGATTGGTGCGTTCGTGGAATTCGCGGAACCTGACCGTTCTGTGCGCGTCGACGATGGCGCGTTTGTCGGGACAGTGCTGCGCGTTGCGCGGAAGTGATTCGCCGATGTTCATGGTTTTTAAATTTTTTGTAGGGGCAGGCGCCTGTGCCTGCCCACCGGGCGGCAACCACAGGGAGTTGCCCCTACATTATTGTTCGTACGATGAGGGCGACGTTCTATTTTTTCCAAACGGCGTCGATGAAGCCAGTTTTTTCCAACTCCTCAATGAAACTCGAGTCGACTACCGCGTTTGGGTCGAAGGTTTTGGCGCGTGGGTCGCGCGCCTCCAAGGTTTTGAGCATGAACTCGATCCCCTTCATATTGACGTAGGGAACACGATCCTGGAAGCGCGTGACGACGTCGTAAGTCGGGTTGAGCACGTTGGGGTCGCGATTCTGGGCGAAGTCGGCGGTGACTTTCAAAACAAATTCGCGATTGTCTTTATAATAGCGCAACCCTTCGACAAAGGTCTTCATTACCCGCATCACGGTCTCGCGATGGGATTTTATGTAGGTCTTGGTGCTGGCGAAGCAGCTGCCCGGGTTGTAAAGACCGAGTTTGCTCATGTCGATGAGCTCGTGGAGGCCAAGTCTTTCGGCGGCGATATCTTGTGGCGGGATGAACGTGGAGGCGGATATTACGCCTTTGCTCAAGGCGGCCAGACGTGTCGGAGCACCGCCTACCGCTACCATCGCGAAGTCGCGGTCGGGAATCAGCCCGCGGTCTCGGAGTATGAAACGGACGACGCTGTCTTCCTGGGAGCCGATCGTGGTAACGCCGATTTTCTTGCCTTTGAGATCGGCGACCGTCTTCACATCGGGTGTCGAGAAGACGCGCCAATAAAGCGTGTTGATGCCGCAAGCAAGATAAACCGTGTCAGCGCCGCCGACGGCGGAAGCAACCAGCGCTGCGCCGCCGAGGAAGCTCAGCGGCACCTGGCCGGAGACCATGGCGGTAGTCAAGATCGGGCTGCCTTGTATGTACACGAGATCGACGTCCAGACCATTCTTTCTGAACAATCCGCCTTTGCGCATGACTTCGATAATTCCGAGCGATGCGACTGGGGCGGGGTAGCCGATGACGAGTTTTTCTAGTTTCTGCGCGTGACTAGTACTCCCGGTAATTGCCAAAATACACAATAAGAACAGAATCAATCTTCGGAGAAGTTTCATTATCATTGTCCCACTTTTTTAAGTTCTTCGTTGAGCGCGTTCAAGATGGTGAAGTCATAAATCTGCTCGGGCGCGATTTCCTTTTCCACCTTGAGTTGCTTGCGCTGGAAACTAACAATTTTTTCCTGAAGGTCGCGCGAGATGGTGCCGTCCAGCGAGTAGCTCTTGAGCGTCGCCTTATAAATGCCGAGCGCGTCGTCGCGCGATATTTTAAACCCCTCGGCCATGCGCGCCACCGCTTCTTTCTCATTGGCGCGAAACCAGAGCAGCGCCCGCAAGGTGGCGCGGAGAAAACGCCGTACAAGATCCGGTTTTTCCTTGAGCATGCGATCCGTGAGCGCGGCGCCGCCCGAAACGATATTCAGATCATAGTCGCCGTAGAAAAAAAGTTCGTTCAGTCCCTGCTTGCGCGCCATGATGCTTTCGGTCGGGTTGGTAATCGCGGCGTCGAGACTGCCGCCGAGCAGCGCCGCCAAACGTATCGCGCCGGTGCCGGTCCCTTGAATGACGACATCTTTGCGCGGATCGATGCCGTTCATCGCCAGGACTTCCCGTGTCATTTGATCGGTGTTGGCGCCGAGGCTCGAGACGCCGACGAGCTTGCCGCCTTTCAAATCTTGAATGCGCCGGATCTTCTTACTGCCGAAAAACCAAAACAGCGGCCGGGTGTCGAACACCATGACATTCTTGAGCGGTGCGCCGTGCAGGATCGCAGCGGAGGTTTGACCGAGAATCTGGCTGAAGTCGAAGCTGCCGCCGACAAGGCCCTGAATGCCCGCCGACGAGGTTGCCGCGATCGTCAGAACGTTGAGCTTTTCTTCTTTGTAGAATCCTTTTTCCTGGGCGATTTTGTAGATGAGTACGTTGGCGCTGGTGCTGCCGGACGTGTGGACCTTGACGTCATCGATCGCGACCGACAGCGGCACATTGAAAAATAAACCCGTCAGAGAAGCCGCGAAAGCGATTAACAAAGTGAAAGGATTAGACCGCATTAAATTCATGATTCTTTCTTGGCGCCTTCTTCAGGTTCCCGCCCGGCGGCGACCGCCGCTGCTGCATTGCGCAAGTCCTCGGGCCAATGACCGAGCTCGTAACCATGCCAAGGCGATTTTGGTTTTAACGGCGGTAGTTCGAGCTCTTCCCATAACCGACGGGCGCTCTCCATGTATTCTTTGGCCGGTAATGCCACCGGCGGGTAATTCCATTTTCTGAGCGCATTGATGAGTAACGCTGACGAACCGTGCGGCTCGGGATAATGGTGATGCCAGCCTGGCTGCGCGGGTGAAACCGCGGACGGGTCCATCATCGGCCGCCTGCCGGTCACGGTTTGTATGTCGCGATGCGGCTGGACGCGAAAAACCAGCGCCCACATCACCGCGTCCAAGTCGTGCGGATCGATGTCTTCGTCGACGACGATGAATATCTTGCCCAGTCCCGGCGTCAAGCTGGCGGCGGAATTCAATGCTTGCCACGCATGTGCCGGTTGGCGTGCTTTGAGCTGAATGACAAAAAAGCCCCATCCGCCGCTCTCTTCGTGAATGGCGACTTGCTTTA
>JBEVIO010000261.1:0-3600 GCA_040510635.1 Binatia bacterium
GCAAGCCAAGCGCCGTCCGGCTGTTGCAGCGGGGGCGCCAATTCATTACGAACCTCCTCGAGATATTTTCGCCGCTCCGAGTCGACGAGCGCCTTGAAAAACGGTTGAGCAAAAACTTCCAGCCAGGCAAGAATATCGCCGGGAAGCTTGGTCGGCCGCGGGATCAGCTCGATGGACTCGACCGTGAAAGCGAACTTGTTCAGCAACCGCGTGTATTCTTCAGTCGACGGATAGTACCAAGGGTCAACCCTCGATGGATCGATGTCACGCTTGCGGAGTGCGGCGTGGAGCGCCGCGCGAATAATTTCGACGTTGCCTTTGCCACCGAACTCGCCGACGAAACGGCCGCTCGGCTTCAGGCAATTCGCCACGCCTTCTATGACTTTTTCGGGCTCCCTCATCCAATGCAGCGCGGCATTGCTGAAGACAGCGTCGAAACGCGGCTTGAAGCTCAGCCGCTGCCCGTCCATCACCGCCACGAGCAGGCCGCTTTGCTGCGCCGCCAGGACTTGAGCCGCGCTGGCGTCGACGCCGATCACCAAGCTGCCGTGCGCAGCGATCTTCTCGGTCAAAGCGCCGTCGCCGCAGCCAAGATCCAAGATGCGCTCGTTCGCGCGCGGATGGAGCAGCTGCAACAAGGGCTCGCCCAGATCCGAGACAAAGCGCGCGTTTTGCGAATAGGTTTGCGGATTCCACAAGGTCGACGAGCTCATACGTCGGCAAGTTAACATGTCGCGGTTGTCTTGCAAAAGCGCGAATTCTCCGTACCCTGGAATACTTTATGGCAACTACGGATGCGGATTTGTCATCCTTGCGGATCGATCGCTCGTCGCGCGGCGAGCAATCGTCGCGCCAGCGGCGATCCGGCGGTCGGTGGCTCGTTTGGACGATTGTCCTCGTGGTTTTGCTCGCAGGCGTGCTGCTGCTGAAAAACTGGTTCAGCTCCGGCGTCGAGGTGCAGCTCGCCACTGCGACGTTGACGTCTCCGTCTCAGGCCAATGCCGTTTTGACGGCGAGCGGTTACGTGGTCGCGCGGCGCAAAGCCGCGGTGGCGTCCAAGGGAACCGGCACCTTGGTGTTTCTCGCCGTGGACGAAGGCGATCGCGTTAAGAAGGGACAGCTCATTGCTCGCCTGGACGATTCCGACGTGGCGGCGAGTCTGCGGCGCGCGCGGGAAAATTTACGCGTCGCCGAAGCCGATCTCGATGATGCCAAGATAAACTTCGAGCGCATGCAGAAATTGGTCGGCACGCGCGCCATCGCGCAGGCTAATTACGACGCCGCTGACGCGCGCTACAAACGGGTGCTGGCTACCATCGAGGCGGCGAAGTTCGCCGTGCAAGAAGCGGAGGTCGCGGTTGAAAACACGCGCATCATCGCGCCGTTTGACGGCACAGTCTTAAAGAAGAATGCCGACGTCGGCGAAATCGTCGCACCCCTGGCCGGCGCCGTGAGCTCGAGGGCGGCGGTGGTCACCATCGCCGATATGTCATCGTTGGAAGTGGATGCCGACGTTTCGGAGGCGAACATCACGCGCGTCAGCGGGAACCAGAATTGTGAAATCACCTTGGATGCCTATCCGCAGCAGCGTTATCCCGGCTACGTCAGCAATATCGTGCCCACCGCGGACCGGGCCAAGGCGACCGTGATGGTGAAAATTAGATTCAAGCAATACGACCAGCGGGTGCTGCCGGAGATGGGCGCGAAGATTACCTTTCTCGCCGCCGGTGCCAGCGCCGACGCCACCAACGTGAATCCGGTACTGACCGTGCCGGCTGCGGCGGTGGCGACGCGGGACGGCCGCCAGGTCGTCTTTCAAATCAAAGAAGACCGGGCCGTGGAGATACCCGTGACCACGGGGCGAAAGCTCGGGAACGCAATCGAGATTACCGCTGGGCTGAAAGAAGGCGATAAGGTGATCAGCAAAGCCGACGATCAGATCAAGAGCGGCACGAAAGTGACTCTCGCTAAAAAATAAACATGAACGGCTGATGGAAACTCTCATTCAAGTCGAGGAGCTGTACAAGTCTTATCGACGCGACAGCCTGGAAATACCGGTCTTGCAAAATATCAATCTGGAGATTGCTCAAGGCGAATTTATCGCGTTCATGGGGCCATCCGGCTCGGGCAAGACGACGCTGCTCAATCTCATCGCCGGCATCGATAAACCGACTTCGGGAAGAATTGTGATCGGCGGCGTCGATGTCGCCGAATTGAACGAGACCGAGCTCGCGGTCTGGCGCTCGCGCAACGTCGGTTTTATTTTTCAGTTTTATAATCTCATTCCCGTGCTGACCGCCGTGGAGAATGTCGAGCTGCCGCTGATTCTGACTCCGTTGCCGAAAAAAGAGCGGCGTGCTCACGCCGAAACAGCTCTGAGCGTGGTCGGATTGGCGGAGCGCATGGACCATTACCCGCGCCAGCTTTCCGGCGGCCAGGAGCAGCGGGTCGCCATCGCGCGCGCGATCGCGACCGATCCAGCGATCCTCGTCGCCGACGAGCCCACGGGCGATCTCGACAAGACATCGGCGGAAGAAGTGCTCGGTCTGATGGACCGGCTCAATCGCGAGCTCAACAAGACAATCCTCATGGTGACGCACGATCCGCGCGCGGCAGAGCGGGCGCGTGTGGTGCGTCACTTGGAAAAGGGCGAGCTCGCTTAACAAACTGCTAAAAAGACTCCTAGACTTTGTGGCGCTGAATCGCCTCGAGACTTTTTGAGCCGGTTGCAATTGCTTACGTTCAATCTCTAAGTAGAGTCATGGAACTGCTGAGACTACTGTTGCGCAATACGTTGCGCCACAAACTTAGAAGCCTGCTCACGGTCGTCGGCGTGGGCGTGGCGGTCATGGCATTTGCTCTGCTCCAAACAGTCGTCACTGCTTGGTATGCGGGGGTCGAGGCCTCGGCGGCGAACCGCTTGATCACGCGCCACGCGGTCTCGTTTGTTTTTCCGTTGCCGCTCGCTTATCGCGATCGCATTGCCCAAGTGCCGGGCGTCAACAAAGTCACTTATGCGATCTGGTTTTCCGGCGTTTATGTCGACAAGAATCAGTTTTTCGCGCGCCTAGCGGTCGATTCCGATACGTTTTTCGACGTCTATCCCGAATTTGTCATCCCGCCCGAGCAGTTCGAAGCGTTCAAGCGCGAGCGCAACGCCTGCATCATCGGCATCGACATCGCCAACCGGTACAATCTCAAGATCGGCGATATCATGCCCGTGGAAGGCGACGTTTACCCGGGCCAATGGGAGTTCGTCGTGCGCGGCATTTATCAGCCGCGCGATCAGACGACCGACCCTTCGTCGATGATGTTTCACTATAGATATGTCGATGAAAGGGTGCGTCAGGAGGCGCCGCACCGGGCTGGGCAGATCGGCTGGTATATTGTCCGCATCGACGATCCGGACAGCTCGGCCAGGATCTCGCAGGATATCGACGATCTATTCGCCAACTCGCGGGCGGAGACCAAGACCGAAACCGAGCGCGCTTTTCAGCAGGGATTTCTGTCCTCGGCCAGCGCAGTCATCACGGCGATGAACATCATGTCGTTTGTGATTATCGGCATTATCTTGCTGGTCGTCGGCAATACCATGGTCAT
>JBEVIO010000262.1:0-8460 GCA_040510635.1 Binatia bacterium
TTCAATGCGACCCCACGTGAATGCAGGAGGCCTAGATGAAAATTCGGATTAGATTGGCAGGGCACGTCTGTGGCCTGATGTTTTTTTGCAGTTTGGCAGCCTGCGCTCCCTCCGTCACTGACAAGCCCGGCGCGACTCCAGCGCCGCGATCGGATTCGGATACTTCTGCTAACGATCCACGCGCCGGAGAAGGTCAACGCGGAGGGACAAAGGAGTCGGAGACAGGCAGCAGCAGCTTGAAACAAATGCAGGAGGGAAAGTCTTCGGCAACGCCAGCGTCTAGTCCATTGAAAGATGTATTTTATGAATTTGACCGCTACGACCTGAGCGCGGATGCTCGGGCGACGTTGCGCGCCAACGCGGATTGGCTGAAAAGCAATCCATCGGCGCGGGTCGAGATCGAAGGCCATTGCGACGAGCGTGGCACCAACGAGTACAATCTCGCGCTCGGCGCCAAAAGGGCTCAGGCGGCGCGCGAATTTCTCACAACGCTCGGCATCCCCGCCGACCGGCTTTCGACGATTAGCTATGGCGAAGAGATCCCAGTTTGCCGAGAGCCGACTGAAGATTGTTGGACAAAAAATCGGCGCGCGCGTTTCGTTATCCTCCAAGGTCGTTCAACCTCTTAATTGGAGCGAAGGTATGAGACGCTCAATTTTTAATATTACCTTTTCGCCATCGGTGCTGCTGGTCAGCGTGTCGCTGTGGTCCTGTGTCAACCCGCAGCAGGTCGAATTGCTCGAGCGCGAGCAACGGCGCTTACGCGGCGACATGACTACCTTGCGCTCCGATGTCGATAATGTTCGCTCGACCCTCGCCGACACACGGGCAAATATTCAGCAAATGCAGCGGGATCTAAGCGCGATCAAGGAACGTATCGACGAGACCCGGGTTCAAGTTGGCCGGCAGATTGGCCAGACAAATCGAGATGGCGATCAGCGGGTAAAAGACATGGAGACGCGTCTGGCGAAGCTGGAAGAGGAGGCGAAGAGCCAAGCCGAGTTGCTCAAAAGCCGTGAGGAGGAGCTGAAGCAGTTCCGCGAATCGATGCAGCAACAGGCGGCGCAGAAAGCCGAGTGTGAAAGCAAATACGTCGACCTTTCTTTAGCTGAATCGGACACTGTGCGCAAAGATTTCGAGACCGGCTGGCGTGCCTTCGAAAAAAAGGATTACCGAACGGCTATTGCTCGCTTCAAAGACTTTCTCAAACGCAATCCCAAAAGCAAACTGGCTGCAAATGCGCAATACTCGATCGGCGAGAGTTATTTCGGGCTGAAGGAATTCGATCGAGCGATCGTTGAGTTCGACGAGGTGCGGAGACGATATCCGCAAAATGATAAGGTTGGAGCGGCGTTGCTCCGGCAAGGATTTGCCTTCGCAGAGCTGGGAGAGAAGCTCAACGCCCGCTTGGTTTTGCAAGAGTTGGTCGAGAAGTATCCGCAATCTTCGGAGGCGGCGAGAGCACGGCAGAAGCTTAAATCGCTCGAATCGTGAAGTTGCCAGCTCTCCCGCTTTTGAATTCCACCATTCTTGGTTTCGCAGAGTAGGACACCAGCGCTGGCGCGGCTTTTATCAGTCGCCCATATAAAGTATGCAGGTTTTTCGCCACATCGATGACCCAGGTCTCGCCCTCGAAAGATCAGTCGTGACCCTGGGTAATTTCGACGGCATACATCTGGGACATCGAGCCCTGATCGACGGCGCCATCCGTGATTCTCGGCAGCTCGGCGTACCTTCGGTGGTGTTGACATTTGAGCCTCATCCCGTGAAGGTGCTGGCGCCCGCTCATGCGCCCAAAATGATCCTCGCGCATAAAGACAAGATGCAGATTTTGCAAAGCCTCGGTGTCGACATCGTCATTGTGCAACATTTCGACTTGAGCTTTGCCAAGATCGACGCTGAAGAATTTGTTCGCCGGTTTCTCGTTGCGCGTTTGAAGGCGGCGAAGGTTTGGGTGGGTAAGGACTTGCGCTTTGGTCAGGGAAGGAAAGGGCAAGTCGACCATCTTATTCGTTGGGGCAGCGGGTTTGACTTCTCGGTGGCCGTCGTCGACCCGATTTTAGTGAACGGCGCCAGGGTGAGCAGCTCGCGAATACGTCAGTTGATTCAAGACGGCCATGTGGAAGAAGTCGTGGCGCTGCTCGGTCGTTATCACTTCGTCTCAGGACGGGTCGTCACGGGCCATCGGCGCGGGCGGGATCTGGGGTTTCCGACCGCGAATATCTCCACGCGTACAGAAATGGTGCCTTTAGATGGGATTTATGCCACCATATTTCATCTGAGACAAAAGGATCTGCCAAGTGTAAGCAGCGTGGGTCTTAACCCGACTTTTGGCGCGGGACCGAGGACGGTGGAGAGTTTCATCTTGAATTTCGATGGCGAGATATACGGCGCACCCGTCCGACTTTCTTTCGTGAAGAGAATTCGCGAAGAAAAAAACTTTCCATCGGTCGAGGCTTTGGTCGCACAAATGGGGCAAGACGTGAGTAGCGCTCGAGGCGTCTTTCACGATCTGAATCTATTTTTCTAGGGCTCAAATTGTCCGCGTTTCGATTGATCGCTTGTATCGATGTATCTAGATGTATCTAAATGACGCCTGACCAACTACGAGTTGACGAAAGTGCGGCTGGCATGCGGCTGGACTTGTATCTGGCCCGGAATTTTATGGCCGGTAGCACGCCGAGGCTCGGCTTAAGCCGAGCCGCCATTCAAAAATTGATTGCCGAAGGACAAATTACTCTGAACAACGCGGTGACCAAGGCGAGTGCGCGCGTCAAATTCGACGATCTGATCGACATCTGCTTTTTGCCGCCGCGTGAAACAGGGCTGCGCGCCGAGGCGCTACCGCTGGACATACTTTACGAAGATTTCGATTGCGTTGTCGTCAACAAGGCCCCAGGCGTCGTCGTCCATCCCGCTGCAGGGCGATCAAGCGGTACGCTCGTCAACGCGCTTTTGCATCACTGTGCTGACTTAGACGGCGTGGGTGGTGAACGGCGCCCGGGGATTGTCCACAGGTTGGACAAGGACACCTCTGGCGTGATGGTCGTTGCCAAGAATATGCGTGCTTTTCATCAGCTTGTAGACCAGTTCAAGAATCGCACCGTCGAAAAAGAGTATATTGCTTTGGTTTGGGGCGGGATGAGAGTGGACCGAGGGACAATCGATCGCGCCATCGGTCGGCACCGCTCGGACCGAAAGCGCATGTCGAGCATACATATGGGTGGCCGAGCAAGAGAGGCGATTACCGAATGGTGGGTTGAGGAACGGTTTTCCTTCGATCGCAAGTCAACTCCCGTGCGTGCCGTCACGCTGCTGCGCTTGCGGCCGCGCACGGGGCGAACGCACCAGCTCCGAGTGCATCTTGCCGACATGGGCAATCCCTTGATCGGTGATAAAATTTATGGCCGCAAGCGAAACGGCAATGCTGCGAGGCTAGTAGGCAACCGGATTATTGACAGCTTTCCGCGCCAAGCGCTCCATGCCGAGAAATTGACTCTTGTGATCGGGCCAAATCTGCGGCGCATGCAGTTTGTCGCGCCGCTGCCAAATGATCTTCAAAATCTGTTATTGTGTTTGCGAGGACGCGAAATCGAAGATCGGGGGTTAGAATTGTCATCCATGCGAGCAAAGGGGTTGACAAGCGTACCGCTTTAAAATACTATCAATACCAAGAGAAGCCCAATTCGAATTCTTATCATTCCCCACACGAAAAACGAATTCACCCGGCGTTAAGTGCTCAAAAGTTTGATTTTTTACTAAAAGAGAGATTTCTGTCTGCGTCTTATACCGTGTCGCATTGACATGCCTCTGCCTGAAGCCGTACCGGCTGCTACGAAGGTTCGGCTGCCGAGATTGCCCTGGCGCGTGAAGAAGTGCCGTCCCGGCGCGATTTGACAGATTTTACTGACAACTGTGTGTAATGCTGCTGTCCCTGGTACTGTCTAGATAGTTGAAAGGAGAGTTATAGCGTATGGTTCGTGGTAGAACTCGTGCCGCCGAGCCGGAGGCCGTCGAAGATAACGGTTTGAATCTCAAAGCCCTCAAGGAAAAGAAAATCAGCGATCTCGCGCTGATCGGCAAGACCTTCAATATCGAAGGGGCTGCCAACATGCGCAAGCAGGAGCTGATTTTTGCGATCTTGCAGGCGCAAACCGAGCAGAATGGCCATATCTACGGCGAAGGCGTTTTGGAAACGCTTCCCGACGGATTTGGTTTTCTGCGCGCCCCCGATTATAACTACCTCCCGGGTCCCGATGATATCTATGTTTCGCCGAGCCAGATCCGACGATTCAACCTACGCACCGGAGATATTATTTCCGGGCATATCCGGCCGCCCAAAGAGGGCGAACGTTATTTTGCGTTGCTCAAAGTTGAAACCATCAATTATGAGGACCCGGAACGAGCGCGTGAAAAGATCCTCTTCGATAACCTCACGCCGCTTTATCCGAATGAGCGCTTGCGCCTGGAAAGCCAGCCCGATGACTATACGACTCGGATAGTCGATTTGTTGACCCCAGTGGGCAAAGGGCAGCGCGGCCTGATCGTGGCGGCACCGCGGACGGGTAAAACGATGATGCTGCAGCACGTCGCCAAGGCCATCGCGCACAACCACAAGGAGGTCATTCTCATCGTTTTGCTTATCGATGAGCGGCCGGAAGAGGTGACCGACATGCAGCGCTCAGTGGACGGCGAAGTGATCAGCTCGACTTTCGATGAGCCGGCCACGCGGCACGTGCAAGTCGCCGAAATGGTCATCGAGAAGGCGAAGCGTCTGGTTGAGCATGGCAAGGACGTGGTTATTTTACTTGATAGCATTACCCGTTTGGCGCGCGCCTATAACACGGTCGTCCCGCCGAGCGGAAAGATTCTCTCCGGCGGCGTCGATTCCAACGCTCTCCATAAACCGAAGAAGTTTTTCGGCGCGGCGCGCAACATAGAAGATGGCGGCAGTTTGACCATTATCGCGACGGCGCTCATCGATACGGGTAGTCGAATGGATGAAGTCATCTTCGAAGAATTCAAGGGGACAGGAAACATGGAGATCCATTTGGACCGTCGGTTGATGGACAAGCGGGTATTCCCGGCTATCGATATCAATAAATCCGGCACGCGCAAAGAAGAGCTTTTGATCACAAAAGAAGATCTCAATCGAATCTGGATTTTGCGCAAAGTCTTGTCGCAGTTGAGCGTGGTGGAGGCCATGGAGTTCCTGCTCGACAAGATGCATGGAACCAAGACAAACAAAGAATTCTTTGAGTCCATGAACCAGTAAGCGTCCGCGTCGTCTCTATATTCTTGCGTCGTCCACCGAACTTTGTTAAAACCCCAAGGGTTACCAAAGTCTTTTCAAGTTGTTGGCGTGCTAAGGACTTGCATGAGTGGTTTCTGCCACCATGCGATCATCTATTTCGTTAAAATTCACACCCTTTCCGATCCGCGTCGAGGTGCCCCCCTAGGTTTGACTCGGAGATGAAGAAAGGGGAGGACAAACCAAAAAGGAGCGGTAGATTATGAGCGATATTTCGATGAAACAACTTCTGGAGGCCGGCGTTCATTTCGGCCACCAGACGAGCCGTTGGAACCCGAAGATGAAGCCTTATATTTTTGGCGCTCGTAACGGTATCCATATTATCGACTTGCAGCAAACCGTGACGATGTTCAAGGAGCTAGAAGCCGTCGTGCGCGATTTGGCGGCCTCCGGCGGTCATGTGCTTTTCATCGGCACCAAAAAGCAAGCGCAAGACGCGATTCGAGAAGAATCCGAGCGTTGTGGAATGTTTCACGTCCACAATCGTTGGCTCGGCGGCACATTGACAAACTTTTCAACGATCCGGCAAAGCATCGAGCGTTTGCGCAGGATCGAGGAGATGGAGAACGATCCCAAGATCGTCGACGCTTTAACCAAGAAAGAAATGTTAGGGCTCACACGCGAGAAGGCCAAGCTCGAGCAATCGCTCGGCGGGATCAAGACTATGCGTAAGCTTCCCGACGCGATTTTCGTTATTGATCCCAAGCAAGAAGAGATTGCGGTCAAAGAAGCGCGCAAGCTCGGTATTCCCGTGATCGCCGTGATCGACACCAACTGCGATCCGGATATGATAGATTACAAGGTGCCGGGGAACGATGATGCCATTCGCGCTATCCGGCTGTTTTGCTCGTCGATCGCCGACGCGATAAACGAAGGTAAGCTGCTTCATGAGCAAGCGCTGGTGAAAGGCAAAGAAGACGATAGGTCCGCAGCCGATTCGGCGGGCGGAGCGCACGAAGGGGTGGCTGCGGCAGGAGCTTAAATTCGATGGAAGTAAACGCAAATGCGGTAAAAGAGCTTCGGGAAAAAACCGGGGCAGGTATGATGGATTGCAAGAAGGCTCTCGCCGAGACCGGCGGGGACGTGCAAAAGGCTGTCGATTATCTGCGCCAGAAGGGGTTAGCCGCGGCAGCGAAGAAAGCAGATCGGGTGGCGGCGGACGGCGCCGTGGGCGCTTATGTTCATCCCGGCGGCAAGATCGGCGTGCTCGTGGAAATCAATTGTGAAACCGATTTTGTCGCGCGCACGGCGGAGTTTCAATCGCTGCTCAAAGATATTGCCATGCAGGTGGCGGCGGCGAATCCGCGCTATTTGCGCCGTGAGGAAGTGCCGGCAGCGGAACTCGACAAAGAAAAGGAGATCTATCGTCAGCAGGCGCTGGAAACCGGCAAGCCGGAAAAGGTCGTCGATAAGATTGTCGAAGGTAAATTAGAGCGCTTCTACTCCGAAGCCTGTTTACTCGAACAGGCTTTTATCAAGGACCCGGACAAAAAAGTCACCGACATCGTTAACGAATCGATCGGCCGGCTCGGTGAAAATATTCAAATCAGGCGTTTCTCGCGCTATCATTTAGGCGAAGCGGCAGTGAAAGAATAGGCACGCGCTTTGAAACCTTCATGAATAACGGCGCGCCGAAGTATAAACGCATTATTCTCAAAGTTACCGGCGAGATTTTCGCCGGAGTTCACAATTTCGGCATCGACGGCAATACGGTCAAGGCCTTCGCCCAGGAAATCAAGGAAGTCAAGGAACTGGGTTGCGAACTCGCGCTGGTGGTCGGCGGCGGCAATATTTTTCGCGGCGCAATCGCGAGCGAGATCGGCATGGACCGGGCCAGCGCTGACACTATGGGCATGTTGGCGACTGTGATTAACAGTCTCGCCTTGCAGGACGCCTTGGAAAAATTGGGCGTTTCGACACGAGTGCTTTCGGCGATCGAAATGCGCCAGGTGGCCGAGCCGTATATTAGGCGGCGCGCGACGCGTCATTTGGAAAAGGGCAGAGTCGTTATCTTCGCCGGCGGAACGGGCAATCCTTATTTCACCACCGATACGACGGCCAGTCTGCGCGCCATGGAGGTGGGCGCGGAGGTGATTCTCAAGGCGACCAAAGTCGACGGCGTTTACGACGCCGATCCGTTGAAGCACGAGGGTGCCAACAAATTCGAGGAGCTCAGTTATATCGAGGTACTGAATCGCGAGCTCAAAGTCATGGACTCTACCGCGATTTCTCTGTGCATGGACAATAATTTGCCGATCATCGTTTTTAACTTGATGGAAAAGGGTAATATTAAGCGAGTCGTTTCCGGCGAGCCGATCGGCACTCTGGTCAGCGGAGGAAAGCGATGAACGAAGCGATTTTTACCCAGTTGCAAAAAGAGATGGAGGGTTCGGTTAGCGCCTTGCGCAAGGAGTTGAGCAAGATTCGCACCGGACGGGCATCGACCGCGCTGCTTGAACATATCATGGTCGACTATTACGGCGCCTCGACACCACTGATTCAGTTGGCGACGCTGAGCGCGCCGGAGCCGCGATTGCTCGTGATTCAACCGTTCGATCGCAGCGCGATGACGGAAATCGAAAAGGCGATCCTCAAGTCCGATCTCGGCCTAACGCCAAGCAATGACGGCAAGATCATCCGTATTCCAATTCCGCAGTTGACTGAAGAGCGCCGCAAGGAGTTGGTCAAACACGTCAAAAAGGTCGCTGAAGAGTATCGCGTTTCCGTGCGCAATCACCGCCGTGTCGCCATCGAGCAACTGAAGGAGGCGGAGAAGAAGAAGGAAATCACCGCGGATGACGCCAAACACGGTCATGACCGCGTGCAAAAAGCGACTGATGATTTTATCGGCCGGATCGACAAGATTGTTAAAGCGAAAGAAGAAGAGGTCATGGCAGTGTAGCCGCGCTCACCCCGGCGTTGCGTTTTTTCAATCTCACATCGCATAATCCGGAGTTCTTTCCGGTATCGCCTGAGCCTCACCCATGAAATCCAATCCACCCATAAAGCTGCGATGGAGCTAGACGGCCTAGATAAATCCCGTTTGCCCGAACATGTCGCCATTATCATGGACGGCAATGGCCGCTGGGCGAAGCTACGCGGCAAAAGCCGGATCGAAGGGCATCGGCGCGGCAAAACCTCGGTTCGCG
>JBEVIO010000263.1:0-3559 GCA_040510635.1 Binatia bacterium
ATAGCCAGACAAGGCCATGCCAAGCAGCGCCAGGCCGAACAGCAGCCAGTTCGGGCCGGCGCGCAAATTCACTTTGGCTGCTGCTTGCTTGTTTTTTCGTATATTGGCGTTGGCCATCTCCTATCCTTTCGCCAAAGTTTCAATATCGTTTTTGAGCCGGACGAAAGCTTCCAACTCCCGGCTATCATAGTAGCCGCGTATGCGCGCTTGTTTGTCGATTAAAACGAAGCGCGGACTATGCGGAATCGTGCCGCTCGGATCGGTGTCACTGGGCAGAGCGGCCACCGCCAGATGAAAACCGTCTTGCACCAAATGCAGGATGCGGTCGCGTTGCCCGGTCAAAAAATACCAGCGTTTGGCGTCGGCCTGATACTTCGCCGCATAAGTCGCTAGCGCTTGCGGCGTGTCACGCTCGGGATCGACGGTAAACGACACCAGCTGAATGTCCGGATTGCCGGCGAATTCGTCCTGCAGCTTCGCCATCATGGCCGTTTGCAACGGGCAGGTATCGGTGCAACTCGTATAGATGAAATCGGCAACCCATATTTTGCCGCGCAACTGGGACAGGCTCACGGCGCTGCCGTCTCTTTCCATGAATGAAAAATCCGGCACCGGGCCATACTGGTTCAAACCGTCGATCGAGTTGGACGAGTCGCGGCCAAATTGCGGATGCGGTCCGAGCTTGAGCCAGAGCGCTGTACCGAAGACGATGCCCAAACCGACCACAGCCGAGGCAAGCAAGATAAACCGAATCTTTGATGTTTCCATGATCAGAAAAACTAAGCAGGAGAGATTCTAACGATAAATTTACGGTTTGTGTAGAGCACGCGTACCCGGCTGAGTCGGATGCCCAAGAAAGATTTCTGCCGGAGTTGACTTAAGCTTGCCAGTAGAGTCGAAATGACATCGTGAGTGCAAAGATCACCCCGGCGGGATTTTCTCGACGAGCTGGCCGTTGGTGTAGAGTTCGTAGCCTCTGATTCCCAATTCGTAGCCGCGCGGCGGGTGGTCGGAGAAGTCGGTGACGACGAGATCGAGCACGAGGAGAGTTTCGCCTTTCGCCGGTACGTGGAACACGATTTTCATCGGGCCGACGGTGTTTTTGACTTGCGCCGGCCGGCGAGTTTTTTTGAGCACCGCTTCGCTGCTCTTGATTTTGATATGAAACGCGTCGAACGATCCGGCACTAATCGCGCTACGAAAAATCCGGACGCTCTTTTTGCCGACATATTGGGTTAGATCGATAGTCGCGGTTGACGGCGTCAACTTTTTCCAACCGGTTTGCCAAAACATGAGCCCTGGCTTTGGGCTGACGAGGATTTTGTCGACCGTGATATCGAGCTTGGCGAAATCGTCGATTGCTTCGCGATGGTCTTTGAGCTGTATTTCCAACACGCCTTGGTCGTTGTCGGCAGCGTACGCTGGCAAGAAGAGAAGACAGGCGATCAGGAGAATGCAAGAAACAACGGCGACCAGCGCTTTCACTTTTTTATCGAGGCGAGCCATTGAATGTCTTTTAGAACTTCCTTGTCCTGCCATTTATCGCCGTAGTAGTCGATCCGCCGATTGCCCTGGCGATCCACCAAAGTCGTAAACGTCGTATGCTGTACTTGGCCTGATTCGTTTTTGACCACGTGGACCCCGAAGTCCCGCCAAACTTTGGCCAATTCCGAGCGGGTGCCGGTAAGAAACGACCAATGTCGAAGGTCCGCTTTGAAGCGGCCGGCGTAATCTTTGAGGACCGGGGCGGTGTCTCGCTCGGGATCGGTGGTGATGCTCAGCAAGAGATAGTCTTTGACTTTCTTTTCTTCCAACGCGCGCTGGATCGTAGCGAAATTGGCCGTCAATAGCGGACACACGTCCGGACAGGTCGTAAAGATGAAAGCGACTAGAATCAATTTTCCCCGCGCCGCGGCGAAACGAAAGGGTTTGCCGTTCTGATCCGTGAGCGTGAAATCAGGCACGGCGATTTTTACGGGCCGGCGCCCGATTTCGCTCGGCGCCTTGGGCGGGATCGGGATATGAGCCCAAAGGAGCTTGGCTAGAAGGGTGCTGACGATCAGGGTGAAAAAAATTGCCCGGTTAATTTTCGACTTTGAACTCATAAGTGACATTGAGGTTTTTGAGCCCATCGGGCAAGTCGCTGCGAACTACGTAGGTACTATTGTAAGTCTGCTCTTCGCCGGGAAGAAGCCGCACCGGCAGCAACAGGGCGCATTCGACAAGATCCAGATAGGGTGCCATCTCCTTCGGCTCGACCCGGTGCACGATCCGAGTGACGAGTTCGCGGGATGTCCGGTTTTTCACTTTGAAGCCGATCGTAAACAAGTCGTCCGAGCGCGCAATGCTCTCCTTGACCATCGGCCCAGCTACGATCCCGCTGCCCGGTGGCAGGACAGTGGCGAACTTGACCTTCACCCCGGCGGCCCAGTTGAGATGGACTTTCCACTGCGCGTTCTCTTGTACCAAAACGAATTCTTCCTCGCCTTCGATCATCGGCAATTTCTTTTGGCGCATCAGATCATCGATGGTCGCAAGGATCTTCTTTTGGGCCGGTGCCGGCAGAGTGTTCAACCGTTTCTCATCCCAGTCGAGCAATAAGCCGGAGACACCGTTGGCGTCAGGGAGCTTCATGGCGACTCGAACCCGCTTGGCTTTACCGTCCGGTTGCTCCGACACGGGCTTTAGCTCGATCAGTTCGGAAAGCTTTCGCGCGGCCTCCAATGCGAAACCGTTAAACGGGCCGCGCTCGCGCACGTAATCCTTTTGCGGTTTCAAGCGCTGATCCTCGCTGGCGATGAAACGATAGGCGTGGCGAAAGTCGCGCGCATAGAGAAACTTAAGATATTTTGTCAATACCTGCTTGGGCTCATCGGATTGTCGCTCGCGGGCCGCGTTGATGTAATAAATCGCGGGCAGCGCCAGCATCACCGCGGTAAAAACGAACAGAAGAAAATTTTTGAAAATACGGGACATTCGGTAAACGAAGGTAAGATCAAG
The DNA here is from genome assembly GCA_040510635.1 of Binatia bacterium. Lineage (GTDB taxonomy): Bacteria > Desulfobacterota > Binatia > UBA9968 > UBA9968 > DP-20. The sequence goes on from JBEVIO010000263.1 coordinate 3,001, forward strand.
CTATGGGTCGAGAATGTCCCTTCGGATTAGCGCCGCTTTTCCGGAATGGTCCAAAGATAGATCGTGCGCCCGTCGACCCTCTCGACCTTGTCCGGTTTCCAATCGCCCATATCGAAGGAATGAGAGACAATCCGCGAGCCTGGTTTCAGTTGGCTAAGGAGATTAGGCTTCAACTTCAAGTTGACGTCCGGCAGCAGATACATGGTCACGACCGCTGCGGGCGAAAAGTCGACAGTTAAAATATCTTGCTGGCGAATCTCGGCTAGATTCTGCACGCCGGCCTTGCGAATATTTTCACGCGACTCTTTCACCAGGTCGCCATCGATCTCAAAGCCAGTGGCTTTGGCGCCTTTTTTTGCCGCGGCGATGACAATCCGACCGTCACCCGAACCCACGTCAAACACGACGTCGCCTTTCTTTACGCCGGCGAGCTCGATCATTTTATCGACGACTTCCTGCGGCGAGGGCACAAAGGGCACAATTTTCTTCGATTCGAAGGACGAGTCTTGCGCGCTGGCGACGGTGATTGACGGCGCCGGGAAATTGAAATCGCTCAATT
>JBEVIO010000264.1:0-4133 GCA_040510635.1 Binatia bacterium
TACGGCATGTACATGTTCGGCCGGGGCTCGATTACGGATCCGGAAGCTTTCTACATCCGCTATTTTCGCTCGGGGTGGGGCAAGCGGCTGTCGTACAAGAATTCTGACTTCGACCGGATCTTCGACCAGCAGAGCGAGACTTTCGATTCGGCCAAGCGGGAGGAAATGCTGCGCCAATTGGGCAAGATCTTGCACGAGGATTGCCCGGTCATTCCGCTTTACAACACGGCGGATGTCTATGCGGTGCGCCGAGAAGTCATCTGGAAGCCGCGGCCCGATGAGAAAATTCCCGTCGTCAATGCCCGGTTCCAAAGCTAGCCCTTGGGGGAAAGAGTGGACAAGAAAGAAATCATCGACAAGCAAAAGAAATATCTTTTTAGCTGTGTCGCGACTTACTATGACGAGCCGTTGGTCGTCGATCACGCCAAGGATCAATATGTCTATGACACCGACGGCAAGGAATTCTTGGACTTTTTCGGCGGCATCCTGACCGTCAGCGTCGGCCATTGCAACGAGAAAGTAACTAAGGCGATCGACGAGCAGACCCGCAAAGTGCAGCACATGTCGACGCTCTACGCCAACGAGCCGCAGGTGCTTCTGGCGGAGAAGCTGGCGCAGATCACCCCGGGACGGCTGGAAAAATCTTTTTTCACCAACAGCGGCACAGAGGCCAACGAGACGGCGGTTTTACTGGCACAGATTCACACCCAGTGCCAGGACGTCATCACGCTACGCCACAGCTACAGCGGCCGTTCTTATCTCGCCTTGAGCCTGTCGGCGCAGTCGAGCTGGCGGCTGATGCCCAACGTCGTGCCCGGTGTGCATCACATCGCCAACGCATACTGCTATCGCTGCCCCTTCGGCTTGACTTATCCGAGTTGCGATTTGAAGTGCGCTAAAGACGCCGAAGAAGCGATTCAAACCATGACTTCGCAGGGACGAGTCGCTGCGTTTCTCGCCGAGCCGATTCAAGGCGTCGGCGGTTTCATCGTGCCGCCCAAAGAATATTTCAAAGAGATCGTCGGCATTATTCGAAAATACGGCGGCCTGTTCATCAGCGACGAAGTGCAGACCGGCTGGGGCCGCACCGGCGGCAAGATGTTCGGTATCGAACACTGGGGCGTCGATCCCGACATCATGACTTTCGCCAAAGGCATGGCCAATGGCGTACCGATCGGCGCGACCATCGCCACGCCGGAGGTCGCCGACAGCATGAAGGGCAACACCATTTCGACCTTCGGCGGCAATCCGGTCACCTGTACCGCGGCGCGCGCGACGATCCATGTGATCGAAGAGGAAAAGCTCGTCGAAAACGCGCGCGTGCTGGGCAACCGTTTACGCGACGGCTTAAACGCGTTGAAAGACAAATATCCGATCATCGGCGACGTGCGCGGCATGGGGCTGATGCAGGGTATGGAGTTGGTCGGTGAGCAAAAAAAACCTGACGTTGAAAACACCAAACGAGTGATGGAATTGACCAAGAAGTATGGTTTGTTGGTCGGCAAGGGCGGCACTTACGGCAACGTTTTGCGCGTTGCGCCGCCGCTTAACACGAAAAAGGATCAGATCGACCAGGCGCTGAAAGTTTTGGATCAGTCTTTCGGTCAGTTAGGTCAATGAAGACGCTGCTCGTCTTCGGTTATCTTTAAAGTCATGATTGCAGCATTGCTCCTGATTAAACTAGCAACCGCATGAACACGCTGAATCGTAGGATCGTTGGCGCGATTCCCGTCATCCTGGGCATCTCTTTTCTCATCTTTCTCCTTATGCACATTGCGCCGGGCGATCCGGTGACCCTGCTTTTAGGCGATGACGCCACTCCGGCCGACGTCGAGCGCACGCGCCACGAGTGGGGTTTGGATCGGCCGCTCATGGTGCAGTACTGGGATTTCCTCGCGCGCGCTGTTAAAGGCGACTTCGGCCGTTCGCTCAAATTCAATGAGCCGGTCATGAAACTCGTAGCCGAGCGACTACCCGCTACGCTTGAGCTTGCGTTTGCCAGCCTGTGCGTCGCGATCATGATCGCCGTGCCTCTGGGTGTCTATTCGGCCATCAAGCACAACTCACTGCTCGATCATGCCGGCATGAGTGTTGCGCTCATCGGCGTGTCGCTGCCGAATTTCTGGCTCGGCATCATGTTGATTTATTTCTTGGGCGGGCAACTTAATTTATTACCGGTTGCCGGGCGCATCGAGTATGGCATCGAGATCAAACCGATTACCGGGCTCTATTTGGTCGATAGTCTGGCGACCGGAAATTTTGCCGCTTTCTGGAGCGCCCTACAGCATCTTTTAATGCCGGCAATCACCTTGGGATCGGCGCTCGCGGCTATTGTCACCAGGATATCGCGTTCGAGCGTCTTGGAAGTCATGCGCCAGGATTACGTGACGACTGCCAGGGCCAAAGGTTTGAGCGAGTCGACCGTAATCTGGCGCCATATCCTGCGCAACGCACTGATCACGATTGTGACCATTCTCGGTCTTCAGCTGGGCGCATTGCTCAGCGGCTCGGTCATCACCGAAACCGTTTTCTCTTATCCCGGCATCGGCGATCTGTTGATCCAGTCTATTTCAGCGCGCGACTACAAGCTCACCCAGGTGCTGATTTTGATGTTTGCGGTCACTTACTTTGTCGTGAACCTGCTGGTCGATTTGCTCTACAGCTGGATCGATCCGAGGATCCAATTCTGATGCTGTCGATGCGCTATCTCAAAATCTGGGTCGGCGGAGCAATCTTGCTGGTGCTGTGCATTTGCGGCGTCGCCGCGCCGCTGCTGGCGCCGCGCGATCCCCAAGCGCAGACATTAGAGGATCGTTTAAGGCCCCCCCGTTGGGCTGAAAACGGCTCGTCCGCTTATTTGCTCGGCACCGACAATCTCGGTCGGGATATGCTCAGCCGGATCATCTATGGCTCGCGCATATCGCTCATGGTCGGCGCCGCCACAGTCATCTTTGCTGGGTTTGTCGGTTGCACGCTCGGCGCCGTTGCCGGGTATTTCGGCCGGACGCCGGATGAGATCGTCGGTAAAATCTCGGAGATCTTTCTGGCATTTCCATTTTTGCTTATCGCCATCGCGATAATGGCGTTTCTCGGACAGGGAGTCGGCAATCTCATCATGGCGCTGATGCTCAGTCGCTGGGTGCAGTATTGCCGGGTGGTGCGCGGCGAGGTGCTATCGATCAAAGAGCGCGACTTTGTAACGGCCGCAAAGGCGCTGGGCGGCAAAGATTGGTACGTGTTGCTTCGCCACGTGGTGCCGAATACCTTCGCTAGTGTCACCGTTATCGCGACATTCGGTATGGCGATCGTGATTATCACGGAGGCGAGCTTGAGCTTTCTGGGCTTGGGCGTGCCGGTGCACATTCCCACCTGGGGCTCGATGTTGAGCGAAGGACGAAGTTACATCAACCGCGCGCCGTGGCTGACAATCTTTCCCGGATTGGCGATTTTTATCACGGTGTTCGGCATCAACCTATTGGGTGATGGCCTGCGCGACGTTTTCGATCCGAAATTGCGACGGCAGAGATAGCAACTTTTACGAGGAGTATTTTATGGCAAAGAGTGAAAACGGCGTGAGCCGACGGAATTTTTTAAAGAGAAGCGCGCTACTTGGCGCTAGCGCCTTGACGGCGCCCTATCTCTCGCGCAACAGTTTCGCCGCCTCGCGGGATCGGGTGACGATTTTCCACAGCAGTGTCGCCGATTCCATTCATCCTTACAATCACAGCTCGAGCCCGATTTACGGCAACTGGCAGCATGTCATGGAACCGCTCGTCGAGCTCGATTACGATAAGAAAGATTACGTCGGTGTGCTCGCCGAATCGTGGCAGTTTCAAGGAAACAGATGGACTTTCAAGCTGAGGAAGGGTGTCAAGTTTCACAACGGCGCGCCGCTTACGTCGAAAGACGTGGCGTTCTCGATAGAAAAAATGCGCGATGAAAAAGGCGGCAGCTTGCAAGCGTCGAACTTCAGCGACGTGACCGAAATACAGACGCCGGACGATCAGACGGTGATCTTCGTGACCAAGGAGCCGTTGGCGATTTTCCTGGATCGGTTGCGAAACCGTTTCATCCTTAGCAAGGTTGCCGGCGATAAATATGGCGATCAGTTGTATCAGAACCTGGTCGGCACC
>JBEVIO010000265.1:0-3940 GCA_040510635.1 Binatia bacterium
GGCCGGCCGGTCAGCAGCGTGAACTTGTTAGCCAACCTTTCCCTATCCCTAGACGCGGACGTCTTTATGCAAGTCAACGCGGAAGGAAATCGACGCATTCTCAATGCACTGCTCGCCGCCGGCGACTTTCAAAGCGGCGATCGCGTCCTCGAGCTCTACTGCGGCGGCGGTAATTTCACTTTGCCGATCGCGCAGCGAACCAAAGAAATCGTCGCGGTCGAAGGTGACCGCCCGTCGATCGCCAATGGCAAGCTCAATGCGCAGAAAAATAGCATTGATAATATTCGCTGGATTTGTTCTGCCGTTCCCAAAGCTGTCACGGAGCTGAAAAGGCGGCGAGAAGACTTTAGCAAGATCGTGCTCGATCCGCCGCGCGCGGGTGCCAAGGGAATCGAAACCGACTTGTCCGCGCTGGGCGCAGGGCAAATATTTTACATCTCCTGCAACCCAACGACGTTGGCGCGCGACCTCAACGCCCTAACCAAGCACAGCTATAGGCTTCGCATGGTTCAGCCCATCGATTTTTTTCCGCAGACATTTCACGTCGAAACTCTCGCCGTCGTCGAGCGCTAAGATTAAGATGAAAGACCGAGGGCCGAAACGGCTTGAACGGTTGGAACGCTTTTAGATATTAAACAGCTTCTTCGCGTTCAGATAATAGATTTTATCTTTGTCCGCCTGTGGGATATCGAGCTTGGCCATGGCGTCCAGCGTAATCGGATAGAATTGATCGTCCCGCCCCGCCCGACCGTGCGGATAATCGGCGCCGAAAAGGATTTGCTCCGCGCCTACCGTGTCATAAACTAGCTTGATGAACTCGGCGCGAATCGGCCCGGCGGTATCGTAGAAAATTTTCTTGAAGTAGATTTCCGGCTCTTGCCGGCATGCCGGATTGCCTTCGCGCCAGTTGAGCCGGTCGAGATAGAGCAAGATCATGCCACCGAGGTGCGAACCGATCATCTTAAGCTTCGGATAACGGTCAAAGATGCCGGCGTAGACGATGCGCGCGATCGCCAGCGTGCTGTCGGTCGGCCAGAGGATTTTTTGATGCAGTGAATATTTTTCCCAATTTGATTGGCAGGGAGCGTTCGCCGGATGGAGAAAGAGCGGCTTATCTCCCGCTGCTAGCGCATCCCAAAACGGCCTGAACTCAGGCTCGTCGATATATTTTCCCGCCACATTGGTTGGCATCATGATGCCGTGCATATGCAAGTCTTTGTAGCACCGCTCCAATTCCCGCACGCAATCGTCCACGTTGATCATCGGCAAGCGCGCAAACGCCATGAAGCGCTGTGGATGTTTCGCGTGGGCCTCGGCGAAGGCGTCGTTGAGGATGCGGCAAAGTTCCACGGCGCGCGCCCGGTCGCCGGCTTTTTCGATCCGTCCGCCGGTGTTGGAAAGCACGCCGATGTCGATGCCGTATTTGTCCATGACATCGAGGTACTCGCGATGATCGAAGGCGTGAAAGCCGACGCCGCGCACATCGTTTTGCGCTTCAGGAATCAAGTCCAGAAATTTGCCGGGAAAGGCGTGGAAGTGAGTATCGATGATCATGGCTGCTCCCTTTTTAAATTTTCGCCCAGGTTCACGATGATGAGACGACTGAGACTCATGACACCGTCAGTTTTCCATATGTCAACGCCGATAACTCGTCAAGTTGCGATCCTCCCATGTTGACAGCTCCGCTCTCCCTGTGTTTATTTCGCGGGGAGCATTCTCGATGACAGAGTCTATTTCAGCCACGCGAGTTTCGGTTCTCATCGCCGGTGGCGGACCAGTCGGATTATCGTTAGCGATCGAGCTCGCCTACCACGGCATCCCATGTCTGGTCGTCGAGCAAACTGACGGCAGCGTCGAGTTTCCGACGACGAATCTCGCGAATACGCGTACCGTCGAGCACCTGCGCCGCTGGGGCATCGCCGATAAAATGCGCTTCGAGTCGGGATACCCGACCGATTACCCGAGAAATTATGTTTTCATCACGCGCATGGATGGCTATGAAATCGCGCGATTCGACCATCCCGCAAACGGCGACCCGGGTGCCCGCTCGCCCTACAGCCCCGAAGGACGGCTTTGGATTTCCAAACCTTACTTCGACCCCGTGCTGCATAAACATGTCGCGACGCTCCCGACTGTCCAGCTGCGCTACAACACCGTCTTTCGATCGTTCGAGCAAGATGGTCAAAAAGTAAGTTGCCAGACCGTCGAGGAAAAAAGCGGCCGGCAGGAAACGGTTGAAGCGGACTACCTCGTCGGCTGCGACGGCGGCAGAAGTAACATCCGGCGCGCGCTCGGAATTCAGTACCAAGGAGTTTTTTCCCAGGGTATGAACGTCGCGGTCCTGTTTCGCTCGCCGTTTCTCAAAGCGATCAGCTACGGCCCCGCCGTCATGTACCAAATTATCAATTCACAAATTAACGGCACCATCGCCGCCGTCGACGGCAAGGAGCTTTGGCGCCTGAACATTCGCAACGTCGAACAAGAACAGATCGATGCCTTGAATGCTCCGGAAAAACTGCGCCATGCTTTGGGCGAAAATATTCCGTTTGAATTGCTCGACGTGCGCCCGTGGACTGGCCACTGCGTCGTGGCGGAGAAATATCAGGAGGGCCGCATCTTTCTTGCCGGCGACGCGGCCCATTTGAACTGGCCGACGGGCGGCTTCGGCATGAACACCGGCGTCGGTGATGCCGTCGACATCGGTTGGAAGTTGGCGGCGGTACTAAAGGGTTGGGGCGGCGCGCGTTTGCTTGACAGCTACACGGCGGAACGCAAACCCATCGCCATGATCAACGTCAACGAGGCGGCGGAAATGCGCGCGAGCTACGACAACCAAACCCCCTTCTCACCCAAGATCGAAGAAAACAGCGAAGAAGGAAGGCAGCTGCGCGGAAAGGCCCGCGCCGCGATTATGCGCACCCGCGCCAAAGAATTTCAGCACGACTCCGCCGGTATCGAGCTCGGCTATCGCTACGAGGACTCGCCGATCTGCGTCGCCGACGGCACACCGGCACCGATGCTCGACCACGGTCTTTATGTCCCGTCGACTTGGCCCGGAGCCCGCGCCCCCCACGTCCGGCTCGAAGACGGCCGCTCCACTCTCGACTTGTTCGGCAAGAGCTTCACGCTGCTAAATCTCTCGGGGAAAATCGTCGACATGAAAACGATCACGGCAGCCGCGAGCCGCGTCGGCTTGCCGCTTCAAACGATCACGGCCGACGATCCGAGAGTCCGCGAGACTTACGAGCGCAAATTTGTGCTCGTCCGCCCCGACGGCCACGTCGCCTGGCGCGGCGACGCAATGCCGGAAAATGCCGCTGAGATCATAGACAAAGTCTGTGGCGCGGGATAAAAGACCGCAAACTAGATTATCCGCCCTGGAGTTATTTGATGGCCGTTTTGATTACCGCAATCCTTTTTTTAAGCGCGCTGTACTCGACTGCGTTCGCCGCGGCCAAAGTTTCCTTTCCGTTTACACCGATCAGCGCTGCCAGCCTGCCCTGGTGGATCGCCAAAGAATCTCGTTACTACGAAAAATATGGTCTCGACGTGGATATGATTTACGTCGGCGCGTCGCCGGTCATCATCCAGGCCATGCTCGGCGGACAAGCGGGCGTCGGCGCAGGTGGCGGACCGCCTCTCGTTTCCAACGTTCTGCAAGGCGGCGACGTGGTTCAGGTGGCGACAACCGTGCCCTACGCGATTCAATCTCTGATCGTGAAACCCGAAATTCGCACTCCGGCGGACTTGTCTGGAAAGAAAATCGGCATCAGCCGCCTTGGCGCGATTCCTCACTTCACACTCCAGTCAATCGTCAAACTGCACAACGTCCAGGGCATCAATATCGTCCAAACCGGCACGACGACCCAAGCGATCACGAGTCTTTCGCAAGGTTTGGTCGACGGCATCATCACGTCCGCGCCTTTCACCTTTCGCCTGA
>JBEVIO010000266.1:0-4061 GCA_040510635.1 Binatia bacterium
ATTTCTGTGGAAGTAATTCGAACCAGCGGCGCAGAGAGTCCAGCAGAGAAGCCAGCTTGAAGAATGGAGTAATGGATGCAACTGTATGAGGCAGCAGTTATCTGTCTGTTTTTGTCGACCACTACCGTCGCTCCTTTAGCATGTGCCGTTGACAACCTGCGCGTTTCCTACGCTTCCGTCACGGGCAACACCGCGGGGATTACCTATATCGCTCAACGCGCCGGGCTGTTTGAGAAGCAGGGGCTGGATGTCGAGCTGATTCTTATCACCGGCGGGCCGGCGTCGATCAGTGCTTTGTTGAACGCCGACGTTGACCTGGACATGCGCGCGCCGGTGGCGGCGCTGCAGGCGATGGCTCATGGAGTCAAGCTCATTTTTTTACTCTCCCAATCGAATACCCTCGAATACGACGTGGTGACACGGAGATCAAAGACATCAAGCAGCTTAAAGGCAAAAAAGTCGGCATCATCCGTTTCGGCGGCATTTCCGAACTGATGGTGCGCTACCTGTTTCAAAAACTTGGGCTAGACGCGGACAAGGACATCGCCATCATTCAGGTCGGTCAGGCCCGTTTCGTCGCGATGGAAAAGGGCGCCATCGACGCGACGGTTCTGGCATCCGCAGAGTCCGCCTACGCCAAGCGCAATGGCTTTCGAGTTCTCGACATGCCGACGCTGCCGTTCTTTGGCAGCACCATCGTGACAACGCCTGCGCTTGTCGCGAAGAGATCCGACGTGATGATGCGTTACATTCGCGGCTACCTGGACGGCGTGCGGTTTTTTCTAAATGATAGGGAGAGGAGCATGCAATATCTCGGCGACCTGCTCCGGACCAAAGACCGCGATATGATCGATCTCGCCTACAAGAATCACCCGCAGCATCAGATGGGTCGAAAGCCCTATCCGGACATGAATGCGGTCAAGGCGACGCTCGATATCATGAGCCCGCGCGAGCCATTGGTGAAAAAGCTCAAAGCGGAAGAGCTGTTCAATCTCAGCTATCTAAAGCAGCTCGATCAAAGCGGCTACATCGATCAGCTGTACGAAGCGAAGTGATCGCCGCATTATTCCTCCTGGGGAGGGCGAGGAAGCGGCTGAAAAACAAGTTTCTCGGAGTCCTTCGACTGGCTGCTCAGGACGAACGGAGATAGGATTGAAATCCCTGAGAATTCTCCGTTCATGCTGAGCTAGTCGAAGCATTCTTTGCATTTTCACCAGTCTGATGGTGCAAATGCTGTTGTAGATATTGGGGGTCTGATGAAGATTCTGCCGTCACCATTGCGATTCGTTGTTGCTATCGCGTTCATCACTTTTTGTTCTCTGGCTGAGGCGCAGACCAAGGCTGTCGCTATCGTCGGCGGGACTTTGATCGACGGGACCGGCCGCGCACCATTGGAAGATTCGGCGGTAGTGATGCTGAACGGCCGCATCCAAGCCGTCGGCAAGCGCGGCGAGTTGGCGATTCCGCAAGATGCCGAAGTGATCGATGCCAAGGGCAAAAGCATTCTCCCCGGTTTGATTGACGGACACTGTCACTATCGTGATTGGATGGGCGAAGTTTATCTGGCCTACGGCGTCGTGACCTGCCCGAATATTTCCAACAATCCCGTCGAATGGATCGTCGCGCAGCGCGAAGGGGTGAAAAACGGCAGTGTGCGCGGACCGCGCGTGTGGGCATCCGCCAACATCATCGACGGGCCACCGCCCGAAGGCACCGGCACCTTGAGGCGCCAGCGCACCAGCATCATCGTCGACAGCGAAGACGAGGCGCGCAAAGCGGTTCGTGATCTGGTCGAGAAAGGCGTGGACGGGATCAAACTGTTCGAGCGGCTAAAGCCGCAGGTAGCGAAAGCGGCGGTAGACGAAGCGCACAAGCTCGGTCGGCCGGTGTTCGGCCACTCTCTCGATATTTTTACCGCGGCGGCCAACGGCTATCAGTCCGTCGAACATTCCTGGTCGGTAGTCTACACTTCGATCCAAGACCCCAAAAAGAAACACGATCTCGATATCGGACGCATGCTCAGAAAAGTCGACACCGACGAGGTGCACGCGCAGATGGAACCGGCGATGTTCGACAAGATCATCAAAGTGATGATCGAAAAGAACCTGCACTGGAGCACGACCTGGGCGACGTGGTTTCGCCCGCTGTCGACCTATGCGAGCGAGATGAAGCAGCGCGAGCTGACGCTGCTTAAAAACCCGCAGCTCAAATATCTGCCCGCGTATATTCTCAAGGACACCGAAAGCTTCTTTGCCAGGTATGAAACCATGGCGTCGGAAAAGCGCAACGAAATGCTGTCGGGTTACAAGATGCTGCAGGACTTCGTGCGCCGTTTTGTGAAGGCGGGCGGTAAGATTCATTCGGGTTCCGATCCCAACCACGTGGTGCCGGGTTACGCCGTCCACGCGGAATTGCAAATGCTGGTGGAAGCCGGACTCACACCGCTGCAAGCGATTTCAACCGCAAGCATCAACGTGGCACAGGCGTGGGGCAAAGAAAAAGACTACGGAAGCATCGAGAAGGGCAAAGTCGCTGACTTGATCATCGTGCGCGGCGATCCGACGAAGAGTATTTCGGATACGCAAAATGTCGAAATGGTTTTCATCGACGGCAAAAAGATGGATACGTCGTTTCACGCCGATTATAAAAATCCCATGCCGCGGCCGATCGAAGATCGGCCGGAGTCGTAGAATTGAAAGCACGGAAATTAAAAGTTGTCGCTGTGCTCGCGTTTGCGCTCTGCGTGTCGTTGTCTGTTGCTGCCAAGTCGATCGCCGCCGATGCCAACTCTCTTATCGTCCTTTCCTATCCTGACCGCCCGGCTAAACTGCCGCTTTGGCTCGCACGGGACGCCGGGTTGTTCGAGAAATACGGGTTGAAGGTCGATATCAAAACTCCCAAGTCGGGAGAGGACGTTGTCGCGGGCATCGGCCGCGACGAAGCGCAGATCTACGCGGCGACCGCCAACTGGATCGTGTCCGGGATCGGCGACGGCAAAGATTTAGTCTTTTTCGCCAACACCGGCTATAGCGTCCTCAAGTTTTTATCCCAGCCGTCGATTACGCGGCCAAGCGAGCTGAAAGGGAAACGGGTCGGCACCGGCGAAGCCAACAGCAGCCAGGATAGAATCACGCGCCAGGCGCTGCAGCGACTCGGTCTCGATCCCGACAAGGACGTGACCTTGGTGCCCATGGGTCAGCGCAGCATTACGCGTCTCAACGCGCTCGTGAAAGGCGAGATCGATGCCACGACCAGCAACGAAGACAACATCTTCGACTTGGAACGGCGCGGCGAGATGAAAAAAGTTCGCGTGCTGGCGGACAATGAGAGTTTAAAATTGTTTATCGGCGGCGGCGTCGACTTCGCGGTGACGCGTAATCTAATTGTCAGCTCTCGTCTTTTGGTCAAGGCCTTCGTTCAAGCGCTGTGCGAAGCGATCGCCTTGGCGCGTCGCGAACGCGGCGAGGCCGATCGCATCTATATGCGCTATCTCAACGTGAAAGACCCGGCGCTGTTGGAGTTCATGTACCAAACCTACGTGCAGGGCGCGATTCCAGAGCGACCGTTTCCCAAGCTCGAGAATGTCGCGCTCGACATCGAAGAATTCGGCGTCAAGCCGGGACTCAAGGGGAAACGCGCGGAGGACCTCACGGATCCGAGCCTGATCAAAGAGCTTGAAAGTCAGAGCTTCTTCACGACGCTTTATCGACAGCCTGCGGAGCACGGCAAATACGGCGACTAGCGCATTGACAGTCCCGCGCCTTTCCTAGTACCGTTCCGCCATTCGATTGCTCTAATAGGAGGCGGCTATGCGCACAAAGCTGTCATTGGCGTTCGCCCTATCGGCCTGTTTCTTTACCGTTCGAATCCTCGGTGCTCAGGACCTCGATCCGAATATTCGCAAGATCAGCGACGGAATCTACGTCTACGTCGGCAAAAATTTCAACTCCAACTGCGGCATCGTTATCACTCAAGAAGGCGTGGTGCTGATCGACAGCGGCCATAATCCCACCGACTCGCGCGCGATCCTCGACGCGGTTAAAAAGCTGAGCCCGCTGCCG
>JBEVIO010000267.1:0-4619 GCA_040510635.1 Binatia bacterium
AGGAAAGACAGGGACAAGGAGAAAACTGTAAAATCCGACAATCCAAAATCCTTTGCTCCGGAAATCAGTACAAACAACCGGTCATTCATTAAACCTCATTTGACGGGGAATAAATTGCGATGTTATGAACCAACCATAACTAGTGGACTGACCTCTTCAGAAATCACTCGGGAACCAATATGAAAAGAACAATTTTGGCAGGTTTTGATGCCGTAGCCAGGCTTCTCCTCCTGATGACGATCGCCCTCATAGCGAATTCAGCCACCGCCGCGGAAACCGGCAAAGCCACGCCATTGCGGCTGGCTTACAGCGCCATCACGGTCAATCAGGCTATTCCATGGATCGCCTACGACGCCGGCCATTTTAAAAAACACGGCCTCGACGTGGAGCTTGTTCACGCCAGCAGTATCCTGGCGCTGCAAGCGCTCCTCGCGGGCGAAGTCTCGGTCGCACAATCGGTTACCGATGCCTGCGTCAGTTCCAACCTGAGCGGCGCGGACACGCTGTTCATGGGTGCGATCCTCGACAAACCGCTCTACAGTTTCATCGTCAATCCCAAGATCAAAACGCCGTCCGATCTCAAAGGCAAACGGGTCGGCGTCACGCGAATCGGTTCCACTCCCGACGCTCTCGCGCGCGCGATGTTGAAAATGTGGAACCTCGATCCTGCGACCGACGTGACGATCGTGCAGTTGAACGAGATGGGGCTTCTCGTGCAGGGCTTGGTGAGCGGCGTCATCGATGCCGCGCCGATTTCAATCCCGAGCAATATTCGCGCGAAGAATCTCGGCTATACAGAGCTCTTCGACATGACCAAGATCGGCAAGACTTACATCACCGGCACTGTGGTCACGCGCAAGCGCTTTATCGACGGCCAGCACGACACGGCGAAGCGATTCATGCGCGGCTTTCTCGAAGGCATGAAAACTTATCTGGAAGATGAAGACTTTAGTATCAAGGTCATTCAAAAGTGGACGCGGGCGAAAAGCCGCGATGAAGTAAAAGAAGCCTATGCGCTTCAGGCGAAGAACATGCTGCGCATCCCGCGTACCTCGATCGAAGGAGTCAAAACGATTCTCGAAGGCATGGAGAAAATTCCCGGCGCAAAGACCGCCGACCCGCGCCGCTTCATCGACTCGACAATTCTCGACGAATTGGAAAAAGAAGGATTTCTGAAAAGCTTGTACAAAAATTAGCCTCGAGTCGGCTGATCGAATCGGCGTGGAGGTAAATTGTGCATCGACCAATAGTGTTCCTGATCCTGAGTTTTTTTCTTTCTGCGTTCTCGAATGATTTTGCTTCGGCTCAAACTCTGAAAATCCCCTACGTCTCGATCTCCGGGTTCCAAGCGCCGCTCTACCTCGGCGAGCGTGCCGGACTGTTCAAGAAGAACCAACTCGAAGCGCAGCTTATCTACATGCCCGGCGGCTCTTTGATCGTCCAGACTTTGCTTTCCGGCGACGTAGGCGTCGCCAGCCTCGCGCCACCGTCGGCCGTGGCAGCGTGGGTGAAAGGCGCCGAGCTGGCTCTGGTCGCCGGCGGCATCGAGCGAGCGCTCAATGTGCTGATGGTCAATCCAAAGATCAAAAAACCCGACGATTTGAAGGGCAAGCGAGTGGCGATCAGCCGTTTCGGCTCGCTGTCCGATGTCTCGCTGCGCGACGCTCTGGCATTCTACAAACTCCGCGCGAACCAGGATGTGCAGGTCGCGCAAATGGGCGGTCTTGGCGAGCGCATGGTGGCGCTCACGTCGGGCGCAGTCGACGGTGCCATATTAAATGTCGATCAAGTCTTTCAAGCGGAGAAGTTGGGTTTTCAAGTCTTGATCGATCTGCGCAAATTGCCGTTGAACTATTCGACTCAAGGTATCGTCGTCAGCAAAGATTTCCTGCGCGTCCAGCGCTCCGCCGTGAAACGTTTTTTGCGCGTCTATATCGAAGGCATTAAGATTTTTAAGACCGATAAAGAGCTCTCCATGGACACTTTGGGTCGCTACATCAAATCCAGCGATCGGGAAATTCTCTCGAAGACCTATGACGTTTATCGAGACGCGTGGGAAAGCGTGCCGCTGGTGAGACGCGAGGGGATCCAGCAAGCCTTGGACGGTATTCCGGAAGCCTCAGCGAAGAGCGCGAAGTTGAATCTGGACGGTCTTATCGACAACTCGATCATTCAAGAGCTGGAGAAAGAAGGTTTCCTTAAAGAGCTTTATCCCGAAGGCGTGAAACGATGAGTGCCCGGCCTTGGTCCAGGATTTTATCGCGGATCGGCAGGTTGACGAGACATGCGGCGGCGATCGCCACGCTGGTTTTGCTCGCGGCGAATTTCTGCGATCAGGCGCGCGCGCAGAATGTCCTCGAGCCCGTCCGTATCGGCTACGCCACGTCGAGCGGACAAGCAGCGGCGCTCTGGATTACCCAAGATGCGGGCTTTTTTAAAAAGAACGGCCTCGACGTCGAGCTCATTTACATGCAAGGCGGCGTGCGCGTCATCCAGGGCGTCATCTCCGGCACGCTGACCCTGGGATGGGGCGGAGGCGCCGACCTGGTGCTAGCGCGACTCGCCGGCGGCGATATCAAAATCATCGCCGCGTTCAACGACTCGATCCCATATAAACTGATCGCGGCCAAAGGCGTATCTCGCGCCGACCAACTGCGAGGCCAGCGTCTTGCGGTGAGCAGTCTCGGATCATCGTCGCATTTTTGGGGGAAATACGCGCTCAAGCAACTCGGATTAGACGGCGAGCGGGATATGGCGGCGCTGGCGGTGGGCAGCGACCTGGCACGTCTCGCCTCGCTGGAATCGGGCACGGCCCAGGCCAGCGCGGTGGAAATGGTTACGGCGTACATCGCGCAAAAGAAAGGGTTTCCAGTTTTGATCGATTTGACTAACGACAAGCTGCGCTTTATAGGCGCCTCCGTCGTCGCGCCAGGCAGCATGATCGAGCGTCGCGGCGATATTTGCCGCCGCGTCATCAAAGCGCTGGTCGAAGGCATTCACTTTATGCGCACGAACAAAAAGGAGAGCATGGCGATCATCGGCAAACGCATGCGCACCTCGGAAGAAGAAATAATCGAGATTAACTATACCCAGCAAGGCGTCGGCCGCACCTTGCCTAAACCAATTCTCAGCGAAGCGGGAATTCAGACGATCTTGACCATGCTCGGTGAACGCAATCCGGCGGCGCGCGCCGCGCTGCCGCAACAGTTCGTCGACGGCCGATTTGTCCGCGAGCTCGATGCCTCCGGCTACGTCGACGCTCTCTATCGAAAGACGCCGGAAGCTAAATGAGAACCCCTTCGCGGGTGCGGGATTTCGTGCGCTGTCAAGTCATTGCAAAGCACTCGCCGACGACCGCCGGGCTCTTGCGCGCGAGACGACTGCAAAGTAATTTCAAATATCGCTCGCCGCTGGAGTGACGGAGTCGAGGAGAGAATCATGCTCAAAACCACAGGACTCATCGCCGGCCACTACGAGTGCCGGTCGCTCGCTGAAACATTACCGATCTTCACCGATCTCTTGGCCATGGAAGTTGTCGAGCGGAAGCCGGACGAAGCGACCCTCAAGCATCCGAACACCGACTGGCGCTTGATCGTTCACGAGGGCGGGCCCAACGCGCCGGAGAAAACCTTCGACAACCACTACGGCTTTCGCGTCGGCACGCATGAAGAAGTCGAAGCCGCGTGGAAATACATCGAGGCTCACAAAGACAAATATCGCCTCAGCAAAATCACCAAGCCGCAGAGCGCGCACTTTGCATACTCGATCTATTTTCGCGAGCCGGGCGGCAACCACCTCGAGATTGAATATTACAATCCTGGCGGCGCATTGCACGGCCGCTCGCACACCGCCGGCCACTGGGAGAATCCCCTAACCGTCGATCGCTTTCCCGACCGCGGTTATCTGCCGCAGGCTTTTACCCACGGCACCTTGCAATGCGATAACGTCGAGAGAAGCCGTCGCTTTTATGTCGAGGTGTTGGGCTTGGAGATCGCCGCCGGTTTCAACACGGCCCAATACATTAAGCATCCTTCGAGCCCGTGGTACATCGTCGTGTTGCAGCGAAGTCCACGCCAATACTTGGCGCCGGTGAACCGTTTCACGTTGCAAATGGCGACCGCCGCGCAAGTCGAGGAAGCGCATCGCGAATTTGCGGCCACTGGCAAGGAGATCGGCATCGCCGATCTCGGCAAGCTCAATAGCGCCAACGGCAAACCGAATTTCATATTCAGCGACTTGGATAAGAACTGGTGGGAGCTGACGAGCGGAGCGTAAACCGGGTGCGTCAGCCGTCGTTATCGTCCAAGCACGTTTTTCCTACGCCATTCGCAACAAGATAATCCCCAACACAACGAGCGCGACCGCAAAATATTTTCACGGTCACGGGCTCAGTAAAAATCACCCTTCCGGCCACCATGGCCAGGAGCGCCTCCAACCCCAGCACTACGACATAGCTCGGCCCCAGCGCTTCGTGCTTCATCGCCCATGCTTGCAATAGCGCGCCGGCGCTGAAAAGCATCACGAGCGCCAGCGAGGGCAGCAACCGCGTCAATCCTTGGGAATATTTCATGAACGTGCCGCCGGCCACGTACAGCGCAGCGGCGACGGCATAGAATGCG
>JBEVIO010000268.1:0-7835 GCA_040510635.1 Binatia bacterium
TCAAGCAGGTCGAACTGCTCGATTATAAAGTTCGCGTGCTTTCGACGGGAGAAGGAACCGGCGCAGTGGTGCGGGTGTTGATCGAATCGGGCGATGGCAAAGGCCGTTGGGGCACGGTCGGCGTATCGCACAACGTGATCGAAGCGAGTTGGCAAGCGCTGGTCGATAGCATTGATTACAAGCTCTACAAGGATGCGAGGCATCGGACGAATTAAAAAAGGAAGCAATAGACAACAGGCCAATAGAAATAGAAAAGAAGCTAATGCCTGTTGCCTAGTGCCTGTCCGGCATGTGGCAAAACATTAAAGAAGATATCCAGGTTATCTTTCAGCGCGATCCGGCGTCGCGGTCGGTGTGGGAGATCGCGCTTGCCTATCCTGGTTTTCACGCGATGTTGTTGTACCGGCTGGCGCATTGGCTTTGGCAGCGAAATCTTTGGACGGTGGCGCGCGTGGTGAGCCACATTGGACGATTTTTGACCGGTATCGAGATTCATCCGGGCGCGAAAATCGGTCGGCGCTTTTTTATCGATCACGGCATGGGTGTGGTGATCGGCGAGACGACCGAGATCGGTGACGACGTGACAATTTATCAGGGCGTCACTCTCGGCGGCACTTCGACCGAGCGCATCAAACGGCACCCCACGATCGAGGAATCGGTGACGATCTTCAGCGGTGCTGCGGTGCTCGGGCCTGTGACGGTAGGCCGGCACAGCCGGGTCGGCGCGGGCTCGGTGTTGGTAACTTCCGTCCCGGCGCACTCCACCGTGGTCGGTATCCCGGGCAGAATCGTCAAAGGAGAAGCGCGACACACGGCGGCCGGTAAAGCGATCATCGATCTCAACTCGGCCGACGTGCCCGACCTTGTCGCCAAAGCGATCGGTGGTCTGGCGGACTATATTGAAAAATTGGAGAAGCGAATTGACGATTTGACCGACCGCCAAGGCGGTCTGGAAGAGAAGACCAACGAGGAAAGCGAAGAGCTCAACAAGATCAAAGAGCTGCTGAAGAATACGGGTAGTTGAAGAAGGCAACAGGCACGAGGCAACAGGCAACAGTAAGATCGGATATAGGGGCAGACCTATGTGTCTGCCCCTATATAAGGGCGACCATCGGGTCGCTCGTTATATAAGAAAACCATGTCAACGCGATCCAATAAGATCGTTGTCGCCATGAGTGGCGGCGTCGATAGTTCGGTGACGGCGGCGTTGCTCGTCGAGCAGGGCTACGACGTTCACGGCGTTTCGCTGCGCATGTGGGAAGGGGAGCGCGGGCCCAGGGTGTGCTCGGATCATCGCGGCGCCAAGGAAGTCGCCGAACACCTGGGGATTCCACACACGCTGCTCGATGTACGCGGTCAGTTCGCCGAGACGGTTGTGAAGCCTTTCGCTCGGGATTATCTCGACGGGCGCACCCCCAATCCTTGCGTCGCCTGTAACCGCGACTTCAAGCTCGGCACGCTGCTGCGCTGGGCCAAGGAGCAGGGCGCCGATTACATCGCCACGGGACATTACGCCAGAGTGGTGCGGGACGATCTAGCACAACACACGTCATTGCTGCGCGGCGCCGACGGCGCCAAGGATCAGTCCTATTTTTTGTTCGCTCTCTCACAGGAGCAGTTGGCGCACACGGTTTTTCCCCTCGGCGATATGCAGAAAAGCGCGGTGCGCGCGAGGGCACGCGCTTTGAGTTTGCCCGCGGCCGAGCGGCCGGAGAGCCAGGACATTTGTTTCGGCGACTACAAGGCGTTGGTGGCGACTTATGCCAAGGAAAGCGACCTTGACGGCGGTGAAGTGGCCGACCGGTCGGGCAAGATTTTGGGCAAGCATGACGGCATTCACGGCGTGACCATCGGGCAGCGCCGAGGTCTGGGCATCTCTGCGCGCGAGCCGCTTTACGTCGTCGAGATCGATAAACCATCGAAGCGCGTCGTGGTCGGCAAGAAAACTGAGCTGAACGCAGCCGGATTAATCGCGCGCGCGATCAATTGGATCGAGCCGCTCGGCGATACTGGCATCGACGCGGAAGTGCAGATCCGCTACCGGGGACCGCCGGTTCCCTGCACGATCCGGAAGTCTTCGGGCGACGCCTGTGAGGTAATTTTCAAAGAAGCTTTTCCTGCGGTAACACCTGGGCAGGCTGCGGTATTTTATCGCGGCGAGCGTTTGCTCGGCGGCGGCTGGATCGAGCGCGCGCTGCGCTAGTGCGCAGTGCGCGCGATTGCAAATTCCAGATTGCACATTTCAAAGCTCGGATATTGAAACCTTTGCCGTCTGAAATGTGAAATTTGCAATACTGAGCGAAGCGATGCGTATCGCGATTACAACTTTGGGTTGCAAGATCAACCAGTACGATTCCGCGGTGATTCAAAGCCGGCTGGAAAAGAAGCACGCGTTTGTCGGTTTCGATGAAGTTGCCGAATGTTATGTGATCAATACCTGCACGGTGACCGATCGAGCGGATTGGGAGGCGCGCCAACTGGTGCGCCGGGCGAAGCGGCGAAACCCGTCAGCGAAGGTGCTGGTCACGGGTTGCTATGCGCAAGTCAATTCACCGGAGGTCGCCGAAGTTCCCGGCGTCGATTTTGTCGTCGGACTGAACCGGCTCGATGATTTGCTCCGCTTCGTCGAGTCCGTTCCCACGGGCGCGCCACAGATCGCCGTCAGCGACGTGAAGCGGGAACGCGGCGTGCCGGTGCTCGGCACGAGCGCGCTGCCTGGGCACACGCGGGCATTTTTGAAAATTCAGGAAGGCTGCAATTACTCCTGCACTTATTGCATTATCCCGACGGCGCGCGGGCTGAGCCGCAGCGTGGCGCCGAGCGAAGTCATGGAGCAGGTGCGCCGGTTGGCCGGCGCCGGCTACAAGGAAATCGTCCTCACCGGCATTCATCTCGGCGGATACGGGCAAGATTTAAGTCCCAAGATCGATCTTGCGGCGCTCGTCGAAATGATCGCGGATAACGGGTTGATTTCACGCCTGCGCTTGAGCTCCCTCGATCCGCGCGAGGTACCGGACCGCTTGTTGGATTTGATCGCGGCTGCGAAAACTATTTGTCCGCACCTGCATATCTGCGCGCAGGCGGGCGACAGCGAGATACTCAAGCAAATGCGGCGCAACTACGACACGGTGTATTATCGCGAGCTTTTGGCGCGCGTGCGCACCCGTTTGCCCGAGGCCGCGCTCGGCAGTGACATCATCGTGGGATTTCCCGGCGAGAGCGACGCCCAGTTTGAAAATTCTCTGGAGTATTTTAACTCGCTGCCGCTCACTTATTTCCACGTCTTCCCCTATTCGTCGCGCCGCGGCACCGCCGCGGTCTCTCTCGCGAATCACGTGGCCGGGCCGGTGAAAAAAGCGCGGGCGCAGCGCATGCGCGCGCTCGGCGCGCGCAAGAAAAGCGAGTTTTGTTCGAGTTTCCTCGGCCGGCGCGTCTCGGTGTTGGTCGAAGAAAAAGTCGACGGCGCGAGCGGTTTTCGGCGCGGCTTTAGCCGGAATTATCTGCCGGTGATTTTGCCGGCGGGAGCCGATTCGCCGAATCGGGAAGTAGACGTAGAGCTCAACGGCTGGCGCGAAGGATGGCTGACCGGAGTCATTTGTCGACGGGATGCCGATCTTCCCGTACTCGCCGCCTTTTCACAGTAGGACCGGATTGAAGAACGTGACGCAACTCGGTGCGCTGCAAAAGGCGTTGGGATACTATTTTAAAGATCCCGTGCTGTTGCTCCGCTGTTTGACCCATGTCTCCTACGAGCGAAAGAAAAGCGAAGGCCACAACGAAGTCTTGGAGTTTCTCGGCGACGCGGTGCTCGATCTGGCGGTCAGCGATCTCTTGATGGAACGCAATCCCGATAAGAGCGAAGGCGTGCTATCAAAAATGCGCGCGGCGCTGGTAAATTCCACCGTGCTCGCGGAAAAGGCCGCCATGCTCAATTTCGGTCCCTTGCTGCGCATCGGCAAGGGCGAAGAATGGAGCGGCGGCCGGAACAAGCCGTCGATCCTTGCCGGCGCTTTCGAAGCAGTGTTGGGCGGCGTGTATAAGGACGGCGGTTACGAAGCCGCGCGCGCGGTCGTGGAGCGTTTCTTCAGCGCCGACGTGACCGCGAAAAAGCTCGGCCAGCATGACTACAAGACAAGGCTTCAGGAAATCAGCCAGATGCTCTATCACGCGCCGCCGGCTTATCGGGTGATCGCCGCGACCGGCCCCGATCATGAAAAGCTATTCGTCACGGAGATCGCCGTCGGCGGTAAAATTTTAGGCGTCGGCGAAGGTCGGAGCAAGAAACAAGCGGAACAGGAAGCAGCGAAGAAGGCCCTGCACGAGCTCCAAAAAGGCGGCGAACAGACCGCGGATTGAGTGTCGCCTCAACATTCCCGTCGGCGGGGTAGCGATCGGTCATGCCCCAACTCTCGACAGATGTACTGGTAGTCGGCGCTGGCGGCGCCGGCCTGTATGCGGCAATCGCCGCGGCGGGCGATGGCGCGTCGGTGCTTCTCGTCGACAAAGGTCAGGTTGGCCGCGGCGGCGCGACGATCATGGCGCAGATGACCGTCGCCGTGGCGCTCGGCGCGGCGGAACCGGATTCTGTCGAGCTGCATCTGGAAGATACCTTGAGGGCAGGCCGCGGCCTATGCAACGAAGAGCTTGCGCGGTTGGTTTGCAGCGACGGGCCGAAGCGCATCGTCGAGATGGAGCAGTGGGGCACGCGCTGGGCGCGGGAACAGGGCCGCATCAAGCAAGAAATGGCGCCCGGACACAGCGTCAAGCGCTGTTGCTACGTCGATTTTCTCAACACCGGTCCAGCCGTCGCGGCGACGCTCAGGCGCAAAGTCAGCGAATCGACAAACATTCGGCGCATCAGCAATCTCGCCGTGCTCGAAATATTGACGCGCGATGGGCGGGCGACCGGCGCCGTCGCTCTCAGTCTCGCCGACGGCGAATGGGTTACGATTCAAGCGCGAGCGGTGATTCTCGCCGCCGGCGGTCTCACGAAACTTTACGAGCGCAACAGCGCGTCGGCCAACATGGGCGGCGAAGCGTACGCGTTGGCATTGTCGGCCGGCGCGGAGCTCATCGATATGGAATTCGTGCAGTTTTTTCCCATCGGCCATCTGGCGCCGCGCCTGGTCGGCATGGATCCGATCCTGTGGGATCCGTTTCGCTACAAGCTCGGCGGTAAACTGCTCAACGGACAATTCGAGGAATTCATCGACCGCTACGGCAGCACGGATTTCGGCCGCTACAATGCCACCCGCGACATTGCGGCCTACGCGATCTTGAAAGAAGTCGAAGCTGGGCGCGGTACGCCGCACGGCGGCGCTTATCTCGACTTCCGCCACATTCCTGAAACCCAACTGCGCGCCGCGTTCGGTCCGGTGATCGATCGTCTGCTCGCCAACGGCATCGATCTCACGAAAATGGCCGTGGAAGTCGGCCCGATCGCGCACTATCACATGGGCGGGATTCGCGTCGACACGAACCTGCAGACGCGAATCGAAGGGCTTTATGCCGCCGGCGAGGCGGTCGGCGGCTCTAACGGAGCCAATCGCCTGTCCGGCAATGCGATCACCGAAGCGTTCGTGTTCGGCGCGCGCGCCGGCTCCAGCGCCGCTGAAGCGGCGCAGCGCGCACCAGCTGCATGGGATCAGACACTCGCTGAGAAAATAATCGACAGGTTGCAGTCCGTCTGTGAAAATTCACCGGCGCAAGGGGCGGCGCCGATCGCGCTACAAGTTAAGCTGCAGGAGCTGATGTGGGAGCAAGCCGGACCGTTTCGCACCGGCGAGAAGCTAACGGAGGCGCTCGCGCGCATCGAAGAGATGAGCAAAACGGATCTGCTTTGTCTGCGCATTAACCGGGAACGCGACTTCAATCTCGATCTGCAAGATTGGTTCGAGTTGCGCGCGATGCTGACGACTGCGGAGGCGGTCGTCCGTTCTGCCTTGGCGCGCACCGAGAGCCGCGGGGCGCATCAGCGCGAGGACTTTCCGATCGCGGATGCGCGATTGCTCAAGAATCAAGTGTTGGAGCTGAAAGATAGCAACCTGTCGACCCGCTGGGCCGCTCCGGTTCGACTCAATCGCAGCGAATCAAGTCATGATTGACTCAATCGGCAAAACCGCCTGCCTTCGCATCCGTCGCGGCTCGGTGGGCGAAGCTGTCCATTACGATACTTTCGAGGTGCCGTACGAAGAAGGCATGTCGGTGCTCGACGCGCTGCGCTGGATTCGCATTCATCTCGATAGCACTCTGGGGATTCGCTACAGCTGTATCAACGCCAACGCCTGCAAAACCTGCATGGCGCTGGTGAACGGCGAGGTGGAATACACCTGCATCGCCAAGCTGACGCCGGGAGTCATCACCGTCGAACCGTTGCCCAAGCGGCCGCTGATTCGGGACTTGATTACGGACGTAATCCCCGAAGACGAGAAGCTGTAATCGCATAGACCTTGAGCCATGCAGAGAAATACAGGTCCCGAGCCAGGCTCTCCGTTTCTGACTGCCGAATGGCGCTACCTTGCGATGCTTAATTACGAGGTCGAGCCCGACAGGCTAATGCCGCTCGTGCCAAAAGGTACGGAGCTGGATACCCATGACGGCAAAACATTTGTCAGCATGGTCGGATTTCTTTTTCTCAATACGCGGGTGATGGGCCTCGCGATTCCGTTTCATCGTGATTTCGAAGAGATCAATCTACGCTTCTATGTTCGGCGCAAAGCGGAGGATGGCTGGCGGCGCGGCGTGGTGTTCGTCAAGGAGATTGTTCCGCGAACAGCGATCGCTCTGACGGCGCGGTGGCTATACAACGAGAATTATGTGGCTTTGCCGACGGGGAATGTCGTTGTTCGCTCGCAGGTAAATTCTGCGAACATCGAGTCGGTCACGTACTATTGGACGTTTAGAAGTAAGGCGCACTCGATCGAGCTAACGACCCGCGGCGAGCCAGACCATTTTGTCGAGGGTTCGCAGGAAGAATTCATTGTTCAACACCACTGGGGTTATACTTCGCAAAAAGACGGTGGCACCATCGAGTATCAGGTCGAGCACCCGCCATGGCGAATTTGGCAGGGTCAAAGCGGCCGGTTGACCTGCGACGTTGACAAGCTTTATGGCCAACGCTTCGTCGGAGCCCTTAGCGCGCAGCCCTCGTCGGTGTTTCTCGCCGAAGGGTCCAAGATCGCGGTCTACAAAGGGCGAAGGATCGGCTGAGTCACCGGATGAAAGAAGAAATAAGAGGCTGGGTGCTCTACGATGGCGTGTGCGGTTTTTGCAGCCGTTGGGTGCCATTCTGGGAAAACACGCTGCGCAAACGGGGTTTCCTCATCGCACCCCTGCAAGCGGATTGGGTGGCTGAAAAATTTAATTTATCGGAAAACGAGGTGACCTCTGATTTACGGTTGCTGCTCGCCCACGGCGAAAAGCTCGCCGGCGCGGAAGTGTACCGCTACTTGATGCGGCGCATCTGGTGGGCGACGCCGCTCTATTTTCTGTCGACTCTGCCGATTTTGCGAGATTTGTTTAACGCTGGCTACCGTGCCTTTGCCGACAACCGTTATTGGATAGCTTGCCTGCCCGGCGGGATGAAAACTAGACGCTGCGGAAAGATCCCTCACGTCGTTCGGGATGACAGTAGGACGGAGCATTCCTCCCAACACTCCATTGCTCCAGTACGCCATCTCTCCAATTGACTGCTCCTACGCCAAGCCCATCAGCCGCGCCGGATTGATCGACGCGACTTGATTGACTTCACCTTTGCTCAATCCGCCTTCGTGCAACATTCCCAAATACATGCGGAAAAGTTCCGCCGGGTTTGGGCTATAGGGGCGGAAGTAATC
>JBEVIO010000269.1:0-3040 GCA_040510635.1 Binatia bacterium
CGCCGCATTCCGTCAATGAGATCCAACGCAGCCGTAAAGTCGTCAAAGGGCCGTTTTCCGCGATGAAAGGCCAGCTGCCGCGGGCTCTGACATTGGCAGAGCACCGCGAGCTCGGTTTGAATGCCGCGTGGTACACTTTTCTTCCCGATCAAGTGCTCAAGACGGCGGCATGGCGTTTCTTCGAATCGTTCAAGAAAAAGGACATGCGCGCGTGGTACGAATTTCTCGACGCCAATCCGCATACCCCGTTCAGCGGCGGTGAGGCATTGCCCTGGGACGCCACGGGCATGAGTGAGCTCACCCAGTTGGAAGCTCGCTATTTCTCCAAGCGGAAGGGGAGGTCGTGAGATGCGGTTTTATGTGGTCGTCGTTTGCTCGGTCATTTTGCTTGCATCCCGGCTCGAGGCGCAGAGCGACTTTTATCAGGGCAAACAGATCAAGATCGTCGTCGGCGCTTCGGCAGGCGCGGCGAGCGATCTCTACGCGCGCGTAGTCGCGCAACATCTGCCTAAGCAAATACTCGGCAAACCCGAAGTCATCGTGCAAAATATGCCGGGCGGCGGATCGATGACCGCGGCCAATTATGTCTACAGCGTCGCCAAACCTGACGGGCTGACTCTCGGAGCCGTCACGGCGCCGATTTATTTCGCGCAGCTGCTCGGACGCAAAGAAGTGCAATTCGACTGGGCAAAGTTCACCTGGATCGGCACGCCGGAAGAAAATGACGAACTGTTCTTCATCAAGTCGGAGCTGCCTTACAAAACGCTTTTCGATTTACGCAAAGCGACCGATCCGCCGCGCTGTGGCGCGTCGGGAGTCGGCAGCACGGGATATTACATCCCAAAGTTGTTAGAGGAAGTTTTTGGCTTTAAGCTCAGTATGGTCACCGGCTATCCGGGCGCTGCCGATGTCGACCTAGCCGTAGAAAAAAATGAGGTTCAATGTCGGGGCACGACGATCAGCGCGTTTTTCGGTCGCGAGCCGGGCAAGAGTTGGGCGAAGAACGGCTACGTTCGGTTTCTGGTCCAAACCGGCGATAAGCGAAATCATCGCTTGCGGGACACGCCGACGATCTGGGAATTGATGGAACAGGAAAAAGCCGCAGAGGCGATGAAACGCTTGGCGCGCGTGGTGCTGGGCCCGGGGGCATTTGGCCGGCCGATTTTGGCCACGCCGGCCATCCCTGCCGAGCGCGTGAAGATTCTGCGCGACGCCTATAGCAAAATGCTCAAGGATCCCGAGTTTGTCGCGGAAGCGAACAAGAGACAATGGGAGCTAAATCCGGTGAGCGGCGAAAAGCTCGAAGCGTTAGCCAAAGAAGTGATCCACCAGTCGCCGGATATCGTCGAGCGCATGAAGAAAGTTTTAGGCGAATAAACGTCGCATTTAAATCGCCGCAGCTGGCTGTAGGTAGTTCATTCGTTTAGTCTCATTTTTCGACGAACGCCGGCAAATAGGCAAGAAGAACGGAGCGACACATGGAGCTATCGAAATATATCGTTAAAGCGCGGCCGGGGGTTCTCGGCGGCAAGCACGAAGAGAAGCGGCCGCTGCGACCGTTGAGCGCCTTGCCGGTCAAGCGCCATGTTTTTATCAACCGCGATTCGCACCCTGAAGCGAATATTTACGTGGCGATTCACGAAGCGAAGGATTTGCCGTCGCCGGTGCCGGACTATCAGGTGCCGCACTGTCACAACACAGACGAATTCTATTACTTTATCGGCAATCATCCGGATCTCACCGGCCTCGAAGGACAAATCATCTTCGAAGGTAAAGCGCACAAGATCATCGCGCCGGCCTGTGTCTATATTCCCACCGGCGCGGTGCACGAATATAAGGTTACCAAAGGCGCGGGTACCGTGACGGTTTTGTTTCGTGATCGCGGCTACACGCATGAAGATAAGCCTTTCGATGGGTCTAAGGGTGAGCGCGAATTTGCCAAGTATGCCGGTTATATTTTTCCGCCCGACGTGAGGCCGACGACGGAAATCAAATATCATACCGATGCGGCGCCCGGCGTGCGTTACGTCTTCGTCGACGGCAAGTTGAAACCCGAGGCGGGCTTTTACACAGTTGTGCGCAGTGTCGAAAACGTGAAGCCGACGCAGGCCAATTACGTCGATCTGCACAGGCACATATGCGACACCCAGCATATTGCGATCGGCACTGGAGCGGAGCTTAGCGGGTTGAAAATAGAGTTTCAGATTCGCGACGAAAAAGTCGTCGTCGAGAGCCCGGTGGGCGTGCACATTCCTGCCGGCACGCCACACACGCAGCGCATCATCGAGGGATCCGGGCACTTCTTCAATTTTGTGCCGAAGAGCAACTATAACGACGGCTTGGCTTAAATCTTCGGGCGGGGGTTTATGTCAGATGAAACATATTTTTCTCATGACAATTTTGTTGGATCATCGCCCTGACCTTTCATCGTGATGCGCTTAGAACAATCCGGGCTTGACCTTGTCGCGCGCGCAAGCCAATATTTTCGCTAGCGTCCAGCTCGGATTCTGACGATTCTATTTCTTGCTTCGTGGCTCCATCGAGAAGGCGCTGATCCATCCAGAATCGGGGGTAAAATGAGCAACGGTAAAACGGCAACTGCGGTATTCGGCGGCGGTTGTTTTTGGTGCACGGAAGCGGTCTTCGACGAGCTTCGCGGTGTGCAGTCGGTCATCTCGGGTTATGCCGGAGGCGCGACGAAGAATCCGACTTATGAACAAGTTTGCTCCGGCAGCACTGGCCATGCGGAAGTGATCAAAATCGAATTCGATCCGGCACAGATTTCATTTCGCGATTTGATGACGGTGTTTTTCGCGACCCATGATCCAACGACGCTCAATCGTCAGGGCAATGATGCCGGCACGCAATACCGCTCGGCGATTCTTTATGCCGATCCGCAACAGAAAGCCGAGGCCGCGGCATTCATTAAAGAGCTTGACGAAGCCAAGACCTATAAAAACCCGATCGTAACGACCTTGGAGCCGTTGACGGAGTTTTATCCGGCGGAAGATTATCATCAAAAATTTTACGCCAACAATCC
>JBEVIO010000270.1:0-12141 GCA_040510635.1 Binatia bacterium
GGCTTATAAGTACCAGCGTCAGCTTGACCACGAGGAGTTGGTGCTGATCGCTGACTTCGGCGGCGGCACCAGTGATTTCTCGCTGGTGCAATTGAAATCCGGTCCATTGAGTGCAAGAGAAAGAGCAAACCAAGTCCTCGGCACCGACGGCGTCGGCATTGCCGGGGGATGCCTTCGATAGCAAGCTCGTGCGCCGCCTCGTCGCGCCGATGTTCGGCTTGGGGTCAGAATACAAATCTCAGTTCGGAAATATCTTGCCCGTACCGAACTGGCTCTATGAACATTTGGAACGTTGGCATTACTTATCCTTTTTGAAGACCCGCAAGAACCTGGATCTGCTGCGCCAAATTCTCTTTCAAGCGCTGGAGCCAAAAAAAATCGCCGCCCTGATCGAACTGGTCGACAACGATCTTGGCTATCGACTCTATCAAGCCGTCGAAAAAACCAAATGCCGGCTCTCTCACAGCGCAGTCAGTGAATTCCGCTTTCGTGAACCAGCGATTGCGATCGACGAGAGCGTGCGCCGGGAGGAGTTCGAGGGCTGGATCGATCGAGAGCTGCGACAAATTAGGGACTGCGTCGAGCGCCTACTCGAGCACTGTCAGGTCACGGCGAAGGATGTCGACGCGGTGTTCATGACCGGCGGTTCATCGTTCGTCCCGGCGATCAGAAGAATTTTTGAGGACAAATTCGGCGCCAAAGTTCCGATACGGGTCGGCCAGGAGTTTACTTCGGTAGCCGAAGGGCTGGCGATCTACGCTTTGGAGTTACTGGAAGGATAGGTCAGGAGCGATAAAATGGCAGGTTCGTCCTTGCCAGGTCAGATTTACGTTTTTAATACTCTGACGGGCTATTCGTCGGTTTCACGACTTTTTTTGTTTCCTCGCTGACAGCTTTCGCCGCGCCACGAGTCCCCTCGCCGATCTCTCTCACAACATCTCGTGTACCGTGACCGATCTCTCTCGTAACGTCCCGAGCACCATGACCGATTTCTTTGGTGACATCACGAGTCGTATGACCGATCGTTCGACCGGCTTCTTTAACCGAAGCGCAGCCTCCTAGGATGCAGCCGACCAGCATCAAGAAACCAACTTTTTGTGAAGGATTGAACATTATCCCGCCAATGTGTCGCCACCGGATTCGTGGACGTTAGTATACCACGATGAAAATTCTTAATCCCGCTTATCGGAGTAAACGACCTTCGTCTCTAACCCAGGAGTTCTGAATTGGTCGACTGGAAGACTGTTGTTCCTGTCATTCCGGCGTAATCCGGGCTCTTTCATGCCTGATTCAATTCAAAACGACCTGGTTTTGCCCTAAATTCACAGATCAACTGCAGCACTTGTAGTGTAAGGCGTTGAACGGCACGGCAGGATCGGCAGCTTACATTTGGAACAACGTTGCACGATTGCCCGACATAGCCAAGCCGGGAAACAACCATTGTACACCTTCAATACAACTCACCTTCACTCTTGCGTTCCTCGCGAGGACGCCAGCGCAGTAGATACGACTCCGCGCGATTGATCACTTCGTTACAGATGACCACCACCATTGCGAGAACGAGGATCCCGCCGAGCGCGCCGGTGGTCGAAAACAGCGATGTATTGTAATTGATCAGATAACCGAGCCCTTTGCTGGCGGCGATGAATTCGCCGACGACGGCGGCGACAATGGCGTAGGGCAGACTGATCTTCAGACCGGTGGTGATCCAGGGGACAATCGCCGGCAACGTAACCTTCATGAGAATCTGCCGCTCGGTCGCGCCCATAATGCGCAGGATGTTCTTAAGCTCGGCGTCCACGCCTTTGACGCCGGCATAGGTGTTGAAAAAGGTCAGAAAGAACACCACGCTCACTACTAGAATAACTTTGGAAGTCGGGCCGATACCGAACCAGATGATAAATAGCGGCGCCAGCGCGATGCGCGGGATACCGTTGAAGGCGACCACATAGGGATCGAGGATTTGCGCCAGCACTTCGCGCCGTCCGAGGGCGAAACCGAGGCTAATGCCGAAAACCGAACCGATGAAAAAGCCCGCGAACGTTTCGTAAAGCGTGATGCCGAGATGGCCGAAGATCGAGCCATCGGCAAACACTTCGTAGAGATAAACGAAAACCTTGGATGGACTCGACACCCAGAAGGGATCGATCACTCTCCCGGAACTGAACTCCCAGACCGCCAGAAGAACCAGACCAAAGACCAGCCGGTAAATAAACAGTCGTCCGCGGCCGATCATTTGCTCAGAAACTCGTTGGTGACGAGCTCAGCGTAGGACGTGCGCTTCTTCAGGATTCCGGCCTGTTCCAGGATGTCTTGGGTGACTTGGAAGCTGCGTTCCGTGGTACGGCCGTCCGGGCTCAACGCCGGCAGCACTGCAGCGGCGCCGGCCAGGAGCAGATCCGGCGGCGTTTTGCCCAATGCAGGTTTCAGAGCTTCGGCGACCTGTTCCGGCGTGCTCTTGAGCGCCCATTGATTGGCCCTGGTCAGGGCGCGCACCATGCGCCGGACTAAATCAGGCTCTTTCGCCACGGTCTCGGGACGGGCGACGAGATTTTCCATGAGAAATTCCGGTATCGACGGATCTTCGCCTTTGGCGTTGTTGATAAACATGATCGCGAAGCCTCGGCTGATCGCGGTCTCGGGCACGGGCGGCGCGGTCAGGGCAACATCCACTTTGCGATTTTCCAACGCCGCGAGCCAGGTCGGCCCGGCACCGATGGGAATGATCTGTACGTCTTGCTGCGAATTGTAGCCCGCCTTGCGAATGACGAACGCGGCAAGGTGCGCTGTCAGCGCGCCGGGATTGGTGACGCCCACGGTCAGGCCCTTGAGCAATTTGATTTTCTCGGCCAACGGCATGGATTCGCTGACGCCTTTCGCTTTAGCTGCTTCCCGGTGCATCGCCCAATTGATAAAAACCTTGTTGAGGCCGCTCATAACCATGAGCAATCGCTTGCCCTCCTGGTGCGCGAGAATGACGTTGTCACCGGTGGTGAAGCTGAATTCCACATCGCCGGCGATGAGCGCGCGGATGTCGGGCCCGCCGCCGCCCGTGGAAGTAATATCGAGATCGAGCTTTTCATCGGCGAAAAAACCTCGGCTCTGGGCGAGGTAAACCGGCGTCATCGAATGCGCGACGACAGGGATGGTCATTTTCACTTTTCGCGGCGCTTGGGCATGAGCGGGTATAGCAATCCAACCGAGACACCAGAGCACTGTTAGGAAAACAGTCGTGACAAGCTTCATGAGAAAGTCTCCTTTTCTAAGCGTCTGTCAAGTTCACTTCCGGGCGCAGTTCTTGCCATAATTTTTCGTAGGAAGAATGAAACTCCGGGCTGTCGTGGATCTGAAATACATCTCGTGGCCGTGGAATTTTAACCTGCTCGATGAATTTGATCCTGCCCGGGCGCGACGACATGAGCACGACCCGATCGGCCAGGGCGATCGCTTCGATCAAATCATGGGTGATAAAAATGATGGTTTTCTTCGACGCGAACCAAAGTTTCAAGAGCTGGTCCTGCAACACGATGCGCGTCTGGGCGTCGAGCGGACCGAAGGGTTCGTCCATCAGAATCAGCTCGGGATCGTAGATCAAGGTGCGTATGATATTGGCGCGCTGGCGCATGCCGCCGGAAAGCTCGTGCGGATAATGCTCTTCGAAGCCGCTCAAGCCGACGCGCTCGATGAATTCCCGCGCCCGCGAACGGCGCGTGGCGCCGTCGACTCCTCTGATCTCCAGGGCGATCTCCACGTTTTCGACTAAGGTGCGCCAGGGTAGAAGATTGTCCTTTTGCGTCACATAGCCGATCTTGGTGCAGATGCCATCGATGGGAGCCCCGCGGAAAGTGATGCGGCCGGAGCTTGCGCGCAGCAGACCGACGATCAGATTGAGCATGGTCGACTTGCCGCAACCCGACGGCCCGACGATCGTCACAAACTCGCCATCGGCGATGTCGAGGTTGATGGAGTCGAGCGCGACGACGCGCCGGCCGCGCGCGAAATATTCCTTGCCGACGCCTTCGATAGAGAGCAGCGCCACGGCCAGCCTAGGGTGTGATCCGGGCGATCGACGCGCCGGTGCCGTCAAGGGCGGTCTTGCCGTTCGCATCCATGTTGTCACGGCGCGGCGTATCGTAGTTCGCGATATATGCGGTATCGCCGATGAAGACTATGGCGGCGGGAAATTCCAGTGGCCCGCGGCTGTCGTTCTTTGCGATCTCCTGCACCTGCCCATCCGGCGAGACTGTGACGAGAGCATTGCGCTCGTTCGCCGTAACCCAGAGCTTGCCGTTGCGATCAAAGGCCAAGCCGTCGGCGCCTTCGAGCAGCGGACTTTGCGCCAATAGAGAAGGCTTTCCGCCTTTGCCGTCGGCGCCGATCGCCACCGTCCAAATCGCACCCCGTGAAGTGTCGGCAATGTGCAACAGGCCCTTGGCGTCAAATGCCAACCCGTTGGCAACGGTCGCCTGCTGTGTCTTTCCATCGGGAAGCGTGCGCGTGTGCTTTTCGATTTGAACCGCCGGTTGGGCAACACCGCCACTCGCGCCGACTCGGTAGACGATCCCGCTGGCGCCGCCTGAGATAAAAAGATTTCCTTGACGGTCAAACGCGATTCCGTTAGCGCCGGCTGTCCCTGTCGCAAATGTTTGCGCCACCCCCGGCTTCGCTGGATTCAATTCAGATCCCTTGACGCGTACGACTTCACTGAAGGGGGCCGCGGCTATGAAAAGATCGCCCTGCTGATTGAAATCGATGCCGCCACCGTCCGCATTAACCTTTTTTCCCGTGATCTCACGCGCTTCGATCCGTCCCACCACAACGGGCTTCGGGGTTTTCGGATCGACGCGAAGAATATTGCCCGTGACCCGATCAGGTAAGTAGAGCCGGCCGTCTTTGTCCGCTGTGATACTTTCCACGATCACGGTCCGGTCGGCGCTGGCGGGATCGAGGTCAACGAGAATAGATACCGTCGGACTTCGCTTTTGTACGGTTGCGCAGGCGCCGAGAAAAAGCGTCAGAGCTGCAATCCGCATCAATTGCATATCGCTCTCCTCCTAAAAGCTATCGAACGATTAAAGAGTCATTCCTCTTGATTACAGGACCGGATGCATTATCGCGTTAGGGTCAAAGATTCAAGGCTTGCGCCGCGTTGCCACCGAGGATTTTTTGCCGTTCGCCATCGGCAAGATCGAGCTGCATTACCTTGTTCACCGTATCAAAATCACCCATCCCCATCGGATAGTCCGTGCCGATGACGACCCGATCCGCGCCGACGACTTGAACTAAATACTGTAGCGCCGAAAGCGAATGAACAATGGCGTCGAAATAAAGTTTCTTAAGATACTCGGAAGGCTTTTGCGGCAGGGTCTTTCTCAAGTCCGGACGCAAACCGTAGGAGTGATCTAGACGCCAGATGTTGAACGCAACCAATCCGCCGCCATGAGAAAGGCACAGACGGAGGTTCGGATATTTCTCGAACATACCTTTCAATATCATGCGCTCGATCATCAGGGTGGTGCGAAAAGTAAATTGCAAAACGTTGCCGAGGATCGGCGCCAGCGGATCGTCGGGATCCAGCCCGCCTTCGAGAGGATGAACAAACAACAGCAATTCCAACTTCTGCGCCGCTTCAAAAAACGGCTCGAAGATCGGATCATCCAAAGGTTTGTCGCCCACGGCATTGCCGATCTCCAACCCTTTCAAGCCCATGCTCTTCGCCTCTTCTGCGATGGCGATGGAATCAATCACGCTTTGCAGCGGCACGCTGCCGAAACCTACGAATCGATCTGGATGCGTTTGCACGACCGCTTGAATCGCCGCGTTTTGCTTGCGCGAAAAGTGGGCGGCCACAGCCGGCTCCTCCCAGTAAAAAAGCAAAATCGGCGACGGCGAAATCGCCTGCATGTCAATTCGCATCGCGTCCAGCGCCTTGATCCGCGCCCCAGGATCGTACGCCCCGGCACCAAGGCCGGGACGAAATCCGATCTGGGACCTGACCGACAGCTTGCCCTTGTCCAGCACAAGCTTGGGCGCGTGCCTCTCGTACTTGCCGGGGTTCTGCAACGCTTCCACGGGAAAAAAATGAGAGTGTAGATCGATGTTCATGGCGTACTGTTGCTTTTGAATGCTCTCTGCTGGCCCGTCCTTTCACATACTCTATACACTAAGGCGTGATTTTCACACTAGCGGTTTTCACAAGCCGCCGTCGGGGCGTGTTTGTGTTCCCGGCCACGGCTTGAGGGCACCCCGAGAGAACCAGACCCGCATGCGGTTTCCGCTCATGGCTGTCGAATTGCCGACTAAACGACAGGAACAGAGGCAATCCTCGGGCCACTCGAAGGTCACCCCATTCAAACAATGGAATAAACGTCAGCAGTGCTGTGCATATCGGGAATG
Source organism: Binatia bacterium (assembly GCA_040510635.1). Taxonomy (GTDB): domain Bacteria; phylum Desulfobacterota; class Binatia; order UBA9968; family UBA9968; genus DP-20. Next base: position 6,397 of record JBEVIO010000270.1, read on the forward strand.
ATCGACGGAACAAACCTTGCTCGCCCACCATTCGTGCATCCTGAGCGATCGAACCCCTATCCTAAAAAAATCCCACTCTGGGTCGAACATTCCAAAACAGTGGTGCGGCCGGAATCTTCACTTCGATAGTAGAACCACGCTATTTCTGTTTCGCCTTGGCCAAAACTTCATCGACGAGTTTCTGCAACGGCTTTATGTCTTCATATTCGGGTAAGCTCGACAAGAGATATTTGCCGCCTTCTTTAGGCACCTGCTCGTCCTTGTAACGAATCATGTCTTTCGAGATGTCGGTTCGAAATGAATTTCGGCCGGTCAATTTCTGCCAAGCCAATTGTCCGTCGCGGGATAGAAACCAGTTGAGATAGACTTTGGTCGCGTTTGGATGGGGCGCATTCTTGAAAGCTATGATGTGGCCGGAGCCCGAGCTGATTGTATCGCCCTCTTTTTCGCTGAAAATTTGCCTTACCGGCAAGGCCTGACTACGGGCGTTTTCCGTGTTCTCGAATTTAGCCAGAACATGCATGTAATACTTTCCGGCGCCGAGCCAGTCCATCATTTGATGTTCATTACCGGCGAAAACCACTTGCGTCTCGGTGAGCAAACGGGTGATAAATTTTGGACCGAGATCGGGGCTGTAATAGATAAAGCGCCAATTGCCGATGTTGCCCGCCGAGTCGGGGTCCGTCATAACGAACTTGCCTCGATACTTAGACGCGAGCAGATCCCACCACGAGTCGATTTCACCGGCCTTGATAAAGTTCGTGTTGATGGCTCCGATACCCGATCCCGCGTCCCCTTGCGCCATGAAGACATGCTGCCTTTCGGGATCCGAATAAAGGTGCTTCTTCGACCACCATTTCGTCTGATCCACGACTTCAGGGAGAATCAGTTGCGGCGGCAGCGCCTGCAGAAGGCCGGCCTTATGATAGACCAGCACCATCGTTCCGCCGCCCCCGATGCTCAGGTCGACGAGATGCTTGTCCGCCCTCTTCTCGGCCATAATCTTTTTCGCTAAGTCGCTTCCCGATCCGCCAATGAAATTGATCTTGATCTTGGGATAGACATCTTTGAAGGCAAGAATCGCCTTGCCGACCCCGGCGCGCGATTGACCATAGATCGTCACTTCCCCTTCCTTTTCAGCCGCGGCGACGGTCTTATCCCAGTCCTGTTTCCAATCACCGCGCACGCGATCCACCACGATCAAGTTGACCAGGAGCACCGCTATTAGGCCTACCCCGAGTGAATTCTCCACATGACACCTAACCTTTTCATAGCGTTTACTCATCCCAATCCAGACGAGGTCGCCCCGCACCATACGCGACACTCATAGGCAGATTAGTATCTCTAGCCGTTATTGGTAATCAAGAGAAGTGACTAGGGTTGGGCAGGTTAGAAAGACCAAATTTTCTGGAAATAACCAACTGATCCACTGGCAGCGTGCTCTGCTAAAAATGGAATGAGGGGATTTGCCGGGGCTGCGTGAAGGACAAAAATCCGGCCGCTCAGCATGGAAGCGGCCGGCTTTCGGCTGTCGCGGCGATGGAACTCGTCTTCAGTGCGCGAGACTATTTCTTTTTCGACTTCTTGCGCGGCACCTTTGCGCCGGCGCGGCGCGCTTCCGAGAGACCGATGGCGATAGCTTGCTTGCGGCTCTTTACGGTTTTTCCTGATCGCCCGCTTTTCAGCGTGCCTCTTTTGCGTTCGTGCATTGCCCGCTTGACTTTTTGCTCCGCTTTTTTACTGTATCTGGCCATAGTGCGCTCCCTTTAGAATATTTGTGAGAATATTGCGCCCGTTCAAAGGTAAGACCGTCGGCACCGTTAGCTCGCCTTGCGCATTCGTTTGTGTTTGGCTTGCTCGATTTGTTCGCCCAACCGCTCTAGCTCCGCGCTGTCGATCACCTGCAAATCTTGGGAAACATTTTCCCTTCCTCTTCCTCCTCTGCGTGGTGCTCGACATCGTCTTTCAGTACTTTGAATTTCGGCTTAACCCGTTCACTGCTGGGTGAGAGCCGAGACATCTCACGGAGCACCGTTTTAACTTGCTTGTGCTCCTCCAAAGACTCGAGCACCATGTCCTTCAACTCTTCGTATTCTTCGATCGCTGGATAAAAAATCGTTTCCTCGAGGGGGGTATGTGTTTCCAGCTCGGTCTTAATCTCTTTAAAAATCTGCTTCTGCTGCTTTTTGTCTTTGGCTGTTTGACATTGTTCGAACAGTTGCTTGACCTTTTGATGATCCTGTTTCAGAAGCTCCAATGCGTCCATTTTTTAATACCTCCGTGAATGACCTTGAGGGGCAAGTCTTATGCCAAACGGGGTTCTGCTATCGACCCACACTGCGATAAGGTCTTACAGACACACTTTTCTCCTGCGTCCGTTGATCGGCGCTGGTTTACAGACCCACGTGTCAAGCGTTCCCTGTCGGCATTTATCCGACGAAGCGTGTTTTCTGTATAAATTTCGCGACAGAATTTCTTGTTGACAAGCATGCATGGTCTTGCCGCAGGCTTGAGACTCTGACAGCCGAGGCTCTGCGCAAGGATTACTTGACGCAAGACCTCACCCTGCCCTATTTTACGCCCACGTCGACTCAACGGTGTTCGGTCAGTCGGCACAAGCTTCAGAAAAAGAGGCCAGCTGCGCGACGATTATCGATCTGGGCCCTTGTTGCGCTTTTCCTGCCTGGAAACGAACGCAGCCGTGCGAGCGGTTCAAAGCGGCCTGCCATCTTGACGGCCGTCGTCGGTTTGCCATATTCAAGAGGCGAGAATAGTGATACGGTTTCTGACAAACTTACTTTACGGATAGCAATTCAGAAGGAGGGTTTTATGAGTCTACTTAAAGTCGAAGGCGTGACGCACTGGTCGATTCCGGTGAATAGCCTTGATGAAGCCGAAAAGTTTTACGGCGACCTGCTCGGCCTCAAACCTCTCGGTCGGCTGGGCAATTCCGGCATGTCGTGCTTCAACGTTGGCGACCACAACATCCTGCTCTGCGAACGCGCGGCGAACGTCGACAAATCCTTTACCGAGGACCAGAACGTGCACCATTCCTTCACCGTCAGCCCGGAAACGCTGGTGCAAGCCTGCAAGATTTTCAAGGAACGAAAAATTCCGATCGACCGGCTGTATTATCGCGCCAAAGGTTTTTTCACCGGCAGGGAGCTTTATTTCTTCGATCCGAGCGGCAATCGGCTCGAGCTGCGTGACCCAACCTGGAAAGCTGGCATGCCGGAACCGACCTTTGAAGACTTGGCGGGCGCGTAGCACAGGGGAAAACAAGCTGAGCAGTCTCGCGTATGCGAGCGGCTTGTCCTGGTGAAGCGCCGATAAACCGTTCATGTTTTTTCGTTTTTTCGCCGATTCACCTGACACATCACGGATAAGGAGCGATCATGATTCTATCTAAAAACGCCGACGTTCAAGGGGTGGTCGTGAAATCCATCGAAGGCAAGCCGATGTACGGCGGCGATCTGATCGTCAAACCGCTGCTCAAAGGCGACGAGATGACCTTTCTGGAGATCCATTACACCCCCGGCGTGGGCGCGCCGCTGCACGTGCACACGCACGAGTCGTTGGCTTATGTCGTCAAAGGCAAAGTAAAGATGACCGTGGGCAAGGAAGAATATATCCTCGGCCCCGGCGATGTGTGCCGCCATCCCAAAGGGGTGGCGCACGGCGTCGAAGGCATCGAGGAATCGATCGTCGTTGAAATCAAATCGCCCGCCCCCGAGATCGGCAGCTTTCTCGGCATGTGAGATTCGATGCGCAAGTCAATAAATCACTCGAGGAGATAAAAACATTATGGCGGGCAACGCAAAATATTTGATGATTGCGACGATGGATGTCGATGCCGAGCATGAAGCGATTTTCAATGAAGTGTACGACGAAGAGCACGTGCCGAATCTGAGTAAGGTGCCCGGCGTGATCGGCATCACGCGCTATAAACGCGGCACGCTGAAGATGAACATCGGCGGTGAAACCAAGACTATCGAGATACCCAACGAGCCGGCTTATACGGCGATCTACGAACTGGAAAGTCCGGACGTTTTAACCAGTCCGGGCTGGGACAAAGCGATCGAAGAGGGCCGCTGGCCCAGTCAAGTAAGACCTTTCACGAAAAACCGCCGCCACGTTCTGCTAAAAATCATGGACTAGACGTTGTCGTGGTGGTTTATCGAGCGGCGCCACCGGCCAAAATTTTTTCCAGCGACGCGCCGATCGACTCCGCTGGCAAGCTTTCAATATGGCGTTCGAAGAGTGGAAATAATTCGCGCTCCTCTTTGCGAATGTGGCGTTCGAGAAGATCACCTAAATCGAAAACGAGCTTAGCGAGACCGGCGCCGGCGTCAAGCTGCAGCACTGCCTGGCGCATCGCGGCGTGATCACGGATCAGCTCGTCGATAACCAACCCGGTCTCGGGCAGCGCCGCGCGCAGCGCCGGAAACAGCACTTCCTCCTCGGCACGAAAGTGCGCTTGCAAATTGTTCATGTAAAAAGCGACAAATTCGCTGGCGCGCGCGCGTAAACCGGCAGCGCCCATCGGCTTGATCTGCCCCAGCGCCTGTTTGCGGCAACGCAGCGCCAGAGCCAAACCATGGTGATGATCGTGCGATAGCGGAATTAAACTGGGGTGGCGGGCGGTCATAAGAAGCCGAGCCAATGGAGTATCGAGATCCCGACACTCCGGTACTGCAATCTTTCTATATCGCTTCCTTAGCGCGCAGATCCGAAATCGCCGCGCGATCGAATCCCAGCCCCGTTAAAATCTCTTCCGTATGCTCTCCCAGCATCGGCGGCGGCCGATCGATGCTGGGCGGCGTACGGCTCATGTCGACGGCGTTGCCGAGGAGCTTCATTTTGCCCATCTTGGGATGCTCGACTTCTATGGGAAAGCCATAGGTCTGCACTTGCGGATCGGCGAACACCTCGTCCAACGTGTTGATCGGCGCGGCCGGAACATCCCTTTCGGTTAAACGACGTAACCAGTCCTCGCGCCGCCCGCCGCGAAAGATCGGCGTCAGTTGCTCGACGAGCGTGTCGTAATTTTCTATCCGTGCTCTACGGTTGTTGAACCGCGAATCTCCCGACCACTCGGGCTTGCCGACCACCTCGAACATGTTGCGCCAGAACTTATCCGGCGACGACATATGCAGGACAAACGCCAAGCCGTCGCGATCTTCGAACGCGAAAACTCCCGCGGTGGTCGTGCGGTGCTTGCGCCGCGGCACATGTCCGGTCTCGAAGTAGCGAGCGGCGTTTTCTCCGACGAAGGAAACCGAGGCGCGCAAAAGCGACGTCTCAACGTGCTGTCCTTCGCCACTGAGCATGCGGTTCATAAGCGCGCTCAACACGCCGTAGCATGCGTACATGCCGGTCAAGTGGTCGGAGAAGGAAATTCCCATGCCCTGCGGTTTTCCTGGGTCCGTGAGCAGGCTTAACAAGCCGCTACGCGCCTGGCCGACCGTGTCGTAACCGGGCATATCGCGGTAGGGTCCCGTCGGACCGAAACCGGAAATCGAGCAATAGACGATTTTGGAATTTAATTTTTTGACGTCGTTGTAGCCCAAGCCGCGTTTCTCCATCACGCCCGGACGGAAATTTTGGATCAGCACATCCGCCTCGGACGCGAGCCGGAGCGCGATATCGCGCCCCGCATCGATGCGCAAGTCCAGCGTGATGCTTTTCTTGTTGCGATTTAGACTGCAAAACGTCGCCGCATAATTTCTCTCACCCCAACCGCGA
>JBEVIO010000271.1:0-5106 GCA_040510635.1 Binatia bacterium
GCGCTCGGCGATGGCGGAAGCGGAGCGGGGATAAGAATGGAGTGATGTACAAACGTTCCGCGGGACTTCAAGTAATCGTGTAGGGGCAACCCCCCGTGGTTGCCCGGATTCAGAAGAAAAATTTTACCACGAAGGGCACGAAGCCCACGAAGGTCTATAACTGGAGGACGACATGATCGAAAAGTTACGCGGCATCGTTTTGCCGAGTCCTACCGTTTTTCTGGAAGATGGCAGCGTCGATGAAAAATTGATGCGCGAGCTCACCGACTGGTTTGTCGCCTGCGGCGTGCATGCGTTTTTTGTCTTGGGTTCTTACGGCCAGGGGCCGGCGATGACGCCGGAGGAAAGGAAGAAAGTTGCGGAGATTATCGTTCAGCAAGTGAAACATCGCGTGCCGGTGGTGGTTCACGTCGGCGCGGCGGACCCCTACACCGCCATCGATCTCGGCAAGCATGCGAAATCCATTGGCGCTGAAGCCATCGGCCACGTCGGACCTTACTATTATGCCGACCGCTCCGAGTACGAAATCATCGAGCACTTCAAGATGGTCGATCGCGCGCTCGGCATGCCTATTCTCGTTTATAACAACCCGCGCTACTCGGGTTACAATATTCATCCCTCCTTCATGGCGCGCTTGGTCGAGTCGGTGCCGAATATCTTCGGGGCCAAGCTGGCGATGGGCAGCGTCGACGAAGCGATGGCCTACATGAAGATGGTCAAAGCACCGTTTGCGCCCTATGCTCTCGCGAGCAATTTAGTTTCGGCGATGTCCGTCGGCGTCGCCGGCACCATTAGCCCGCCGCTGGCGGTGACGCCGGAAATCGGCTGTGATCTGGTCCGCGCCATCGACGCCGGCAAAGCCGAGGTGGCTCTGGCGTTGCAAAGAAGCGTGATCCGCATCCACGATCTTTTCCTGCGCCTCGCCGGCCCCTTCGGACGAACAATTTACTGCGAAGCCATGCGTCTTCGAGGTTTTGACGTGAAGATGTACCCGCGTTGGCCGTCCAAGCCGCTTAGCCGGGATGCGTATGACGAAATGCGCGATCTGTTTACTGAACTGAAGATCATTAATGCGCCTGCCCAAGCTCGAACAGCGTAAGTCAGGGAGTTCCACACCGAGGATTGCCCTGTCGTATGCAAGCTAGATTCACAACTGCATCATTAGTCGCGCTTTGGAGTTTCTCGTTGTTTTGTGTTCGAGCTTCGGCGGACGAGCGCGTGCGCATGGCTTTATCCGTGCGAAACGTCGTCTTTCTGCCGTTTTACTACGCCAAAGATACCAAGATCTTTGCTAAGCACGGGTTGAACGTCGAGTTGATTCAGATGCGCAGCGATCTGCAGCTTGCCGGATTGGCTTCTGGGGAGATCGATTTCACGCCGTCGGTCGGTCCAGCCGGCGCCGCCATCGCCAACGGTATGGCAGTGAAAGCGCTCGCGATCCTCTATCGCGCGCCGTTATTTTCTTTGGTGAGCCCGGCCGGCGTTTCAAGCGCGAAAGATCTCGAAGGGAAAACGGTCGCCGTTTCCCGCATCGGTTCGGAAAGCCACCGGTACGGTTCGCTCATACTTGAAAGTGGCGGGGCCGACCCCAAGAAAGTAACGTTTATTCAAACCGGCAGCACAACCGTAAGCCTGACTGCGCTCCAACAGGGTTCGGTCAGCGCCGCGGTACTTAGCCCCCCTTTTACGGGAATCATGGCGGAGAGAGGGTACAAGATCCTCGGGCGAAGCCGATCTCTGCTGGCCGACGCGCCATGGCTCGGTCTGGTTGCCAGTCGGCAAAAACTCGAACGCCAGCCCGAGCAGGCAAGAAACATACTGCGCTCCATGCGCGACGTGATCGCCGTGATCAAACGCGAAAAGCCTGCGGTTGTTTCTTACATCGAAAAAAACTTCAAAGTGAGCGCGGCCAACGCCAATGAATCCTACGAGGACATTATGGGAGTGACCGTGGAGTCGCTGGTGTTACGCGACGAGCAAATTCAAAAATATCTCGATGGCGCGTTTGCCCGCGGCGAGATTCACAAGCGCTTGACCGGCGGTGACCTGTTCGATATCTCCCAGCTTCGCAACTTGAAGTAAGCGATGCAATCGATTTTGGACTTTGTTGGTCATGCGATTCTGAGGAGTTTACAATGAGTGAAGATCGAAGACCGGTGTTATCCCTTGCCGCGGGCTATCACCTGCGTGCCAAGCCCTTGTGCGACGGCCGGGTTAAAATGAAAAACTTCGAGCTCAGAGCCGTGCCGTTCCAAGAGGATGGCGCCGGGCATGAAGAATTTCTCGCGGGCAAGTACGATACCGGGGAGTTTTCTCTGGCAAATTACGTTGCGCTGAAGAGCCGCGACGCGCCGTTCATGGCGATTCCGGTGTTTCCCAATCGCAAGTTTCGCCACTCCTACATTTTCGTGCCGGAAAATTCTCCGCTGAAAGAGCCGGCTCAACTCAAAGCCAAGAAGGTCGGCATTCTCGGCTGGCTCAATACCGCCGGCCTCTGGGCGCGCGGAATGCTCAGCGACGAATACGGCGTAAAGCCACAAGATATTCATTGGGTCATGCCGCGCAAAATGAAGCTGGATCTCACCCTGCCGACCGGCACCCGCCTGGATGTGGTGCCTGGCGAGGATTCGCTCGCGGCGCGCATGCTCAAAGGCGAATTCGACGCGATCATCGTGCCGGATTTTCCCGAAGAAAAGGGATGGCGGCGGTTATTTGCCGATTCGAAAACCGTCGAGCAAGATTTTTTTCGGCGCACCGGTGTTTTCCCGACCAGCCACGCGATTACTTTTCATTCGTCTTATTTGGAAAGATTTCCGGTGGCCGCGCAAGAAATGTTTAACGCTTGTCTCGAAGCGAAAAATCTCGCCCTGCGCGACGATGCCGACGCGACCTATTCTAACTTTGCCTGGAACCGGCAAATTTGGGAAGAGCAGCAGGCGGTTCTCGGCGCCGATCCGTGGAAGTTCGGTATCAAAGGCAACGAGAAGGCGCTCGACGCATTGATTCGCTATGCCGACGAGCAGGGGTTGCTGGCGAAGAAAATGACCATCGCCGATCTGTTTCTTCAGATCGATGAACCGCAATCGTAAAGGGGAACTCAGACAACATGGCAATGACCACCCATGAGCATCAGGGACACGGCGACCACGGACACGATCATGAAGGCGCCGTCGGGCCGCACACGCACCTCACCAGTGTTGGCATCGATATCGGTTCTTCGACTTCCCATCTGATGTTTTCCCAGCTGCTGATCGGTTATCCATCGGTGCTGCAGCGAAAACCGATCGTGCTGGAACGCAATGTCATCGCGCGCTCGCCGATCTTGCTCACGCCTTTCAGCGGCGATTGGAACATCGAAGCCGGTCCGCTGAGCCAGCTGGTCGACGATACATTCCAAGCCGCGGGATTGACCCGCGACGACATTGACACCGGTGCGGTGATCATCACCGGCGAAGCGGCGCGGCGCGACAACGCCCAGAAGATCGCCGAGCTGTTTTCCGACGAAGCGGGACGTTTCGTGTGCGCGACCGCAGGACCGAAGCTCGAGACGACCATGGCGGCGCACGGCTCCGGCGCGGTGCAACAGAGCCGCGAGCAAGGCCTGGTTCTGCTCAACATCGACGTCGGTGGCGGCACGACGAAAATCAGCCTGATCGACAATGGCAAGATCCGCGCAACGACCGCGGTCAATATCGGCGCGCGACTGGTGGCTCACGACGGCGCGGACGTGATCGTGCGCTTGGAAAAAGGCGGGCGGCGGTTTCTTCAAGATCTTGGGCAGCGGCTGGATTTCGGCGCGAGAGTTCCCGACGATCTGCGCGCTCAGCTCGCAAGCCGGATGGCGCAAGCGCTCTTCGGTGCGCTGACGACCAGCGCGCAGCCCTGGGAGGATTTTTACGTGATACCCGGGCTGGGTGAGCTGCCGGCGATCGACGGCATTCTCTTCTCGGGCGGCGTTTCGGAATATATCTACTCGCGCGAAGCCAAGGCGTTCGGCGACTTGGGTCCGTATTTGGGCCGGGCGATTCGCCGCGAAGCGGAAAGCCGCGGCTTCAATATTCTCGAAGCGGGCGAGGGCATCCGCGCCACCGTCATCGGCGCGTCGCAATACACCGTGCAATTGAGCGGCGAAACGATCTTCATTCCTAAGTCGATGAAATTGCCGGTGCGTAATTTACGTGTCTTTGCCGCTAACGTTGGCTGGGAGGCGCCGGTTGTCGATAAGGCCGAAAGCGCAGTGCAAAAAACTCTCGGCGCGCGCGATCCGGAAGTGCGCGGAACGCCGTTCGTGCTGGCGTTTTCGACGCCGCCGTTTACCGGCTACGGTGCCGTGCAAGACATGGCGCGTGGGATCGATCGTGCGCTGGGGACTCTGGCGGCCGAGGACCGCCCCGCGGCATTGGTGTTTGTGCAAAACATCGGACAGGTGGTCGGTGGCATGCTATCGGCGAAATGGAACATGCCGTGCGTGGACGAGGTCAGTTTGTCCGAGCTCGACTTTATCGACATCGGCGAAGTGATCGAGAGTGAAGGTTTCGTGCCGGTGGTTATTAAAAGTTTAGCCTTCGGAGTATGACATGAAATCGAACTTTCGCGATTCACCCGGTTTGGTTCGCACCGATGCTGGGCTTGTTGTTTTCTCTCGCGGCGCTTTCGGGTCGCGCTTTGGCAATTTCTCAAGACATCATCGAGCAAGCCAAAAAAGAAGGCGAGGCGGTGCTCGACACGACGATGCCGGTGGGCGAGTTTCAGATCTTCAACCAGGCGGCGAAAGAAAAATATCCCTTTCTCAACATTCGCCCGTGCGCATCAACTGATATCGATCGCTTGTTGGACAGTGGAAACTTGCATGTGATAAGAACCGAAGGAGAATATAGCCGATACATGAAGCTATATCATGAAGTATCAGGAACACTCTAAGAAAATTAATTCATTCAGGCCAAGGCAAACAAGGTAAAAAGCTGAAAAATTTTGGGTTTCGATAGAGGGAAGGATCCATGGGCGCGGCAAATGGCATCGAAAAAATGTGGGAAGAGTTAGTCGGTTTGTGTAATGCGCAATTTATTTCGGCGCCGTTCAAACGCCTGCTCAGCGCAAAATTCACTC
>JBEVIO010000272.1:0-5086 GCA_040510635.1 Binatia bacterium
CTCGATGATCTCGCAAAGAATCTGGCGCGAAATCGTTCCCGCGCCTTTCCCCGCCATACACGACACTGCGACGCTGTCGTCTTCCGTCGCCAGCGAAGCCCTGGCGAAGCCAGGGCGCTGGTTCGCGCGCTCGGCGTCGTTGAACGGGGTGCGCAGCCCGGCGGCGATATCGTTGGTGACATGGTTGCCGCCGATCGGAATCACTGCGGTATGCTTCACCGTTCCATCATGATAAACGGCGATGTCGGTCGTGCCGCCGCCGACGTCGATCAACGCGACGCCCAATTCCCGTTCCTCGTCGGTAAGCACCGCCTCTGCGACTGCCAACGGCGCCAACACCATTTCCGCAACATTGAGGCCGCTGCGATTGCAGCACTTGATGACATTCTGCACCGAGGCCACCGCTCCGGTGACGATGTGCACTTTCGCTTCGAGACGGACTCCGGACATGCCAAGGGGATCCCGGATGCCGTCCTGATCATCGATGATGTAATCTTGCGGCAAAACGTGAAGCACCTCGCGATCCATCGGGATCGCCACCGCCTTGGCGGCATCGATCACCCGCTCCAAGTCGCGTGCCATCACCTCTTTGTTTTTCACCGCGACGATGCCGTGGCTATTGAACGCCTTGATGTGGCCGCCCGATAGACTTGTGAAAACGGTGTGAATCTCGCAGCCCGCCATCAAACTCGCTTCTTCCACGGCCTTTTTGAGCGAACTCACCGTGGCTTCGATATTGATCACGACTCCTTTGCGTAGTCCTTGTGACGGGTGCGAGCCGACGCCGATGATCTCGACGCCGTGCTCGGTCATTTCGCCGACCACGGCGCAAACTTTCGACGTGCCGATGTCTAAACCCACTACGATGCTGTTTTTCTTCGCCATAGTCCTTTTGCTAAACCTTGTGCCAAATTATCGTTGAACCCGGCGCAGCCGGGCGACGATTTGATCGCGAAAGCTCATATCTAGCGATCCCAGCCGTTCTTCGTTGCCTTTCCACAACGTCATCAAGCGATCCATCCGCTCCAACTTGTCATCCCAATTTCCCCAACCCATGTGCAGCGGGATCGGAAAATCGGTCGTGTAAACCACCAGCCGGTCGGGTGCATCGAAGTGAATCTCCGAAAGCGAATGCGCTCGCTGCGCCATCAGGTCGCCCAGGCGGATGGCGTCTTGAATGCGTTTGCGCATGGCTGGGTTCGACCCGTTAAACTCCTCTGGGCGGAGACCCGTCAGCAACGGATATTTGACGTTTTCATTGGGATCGACTTCTTTGAACATCACGCCGTCCGTATCGACGTAGTAAAGCTTTCGCAGCGCTACGATGGCGCGCGGCACTCGTTCTTCGACATCGATAATGATGCGATGCGGAAACTCGCGGCGGGCCAAGACCCGGCGTACCCATGGATGTTTGCCGATTTTTTTTTCAATCGCCGGCAGATCGACCTTCCAGATACTCATGCCCTGGTGCAGCCCGGCGATGGTGACGATTTCGTTGCCGCTCACTTTGTCGCCGCCCCGTACCTGAATTTCGCGCACCGAAAAGTAGCGATTGTCCAAGATAAAATCGCGTAGCGAGACAGCGGTGAGCAGGAGCGGATCGCTGTGGCGATAAGCTGCGCAAACGAGGATCGCCACCACGAAAATCCCGCCGCACCAGAGCCAGCGGCGGCGCCAGCGCTGTCCATCCTTTTTGCGATTATCTTTGCGATAAACCTTAAGCTGCACGGTGCACCATGATTCGATGGTTCAGTTCGCCGACCAATCTCCCAAGAGTCTCACCTCGGCGACTAGCTCGACGCCGAATTGTTTGCGCACTTCGCTGCGCGCCAGCTCCATTAACCGTCGCACGTCGTCCGCTTTGGCGCCGCCGTGATTGACGATGAAGTTGGCATGACGCTCTGAAATCTGCGCTTGGCCGATGCGCTCGCCTTTCAAACCGGCGGCCTCGATCAGCCGGCCGGCGTAATCTCCCGGCGGATTGCGAAACATCGAACCGGAATTGGGGAAACCGGACGGCTGGCTACTTTTTCGTTTGCCGACGAGCTCGCGCACTTTCGCAGTTACCTCGGCAGATTCTTGTTTATGCAATCTCAATCCCACGCGCGTGACGATTGTGCCCTCGGGCAGATGCGAGTCGCGGTAGCTAAACGTCATCTGCGCGCGCGCCAAACGAAGTGGCTCGCCGCCTGGCGTTATCGCCTCGACCTGATCAACAACTTTCTCGAACTCGGAACCGAACGCCCCCGCGTTCATGAACAAAGCGCCGCCGACGCTGCCGGGAATCCCTTCGGCAAATTCCAAACCCGAATAGCCTTTGCGCGCCGCTTGGCGCACCAGTTGCGCCACCGCGCAGGCGGCGCCTACATCGACGCGAGGCGTATCGTCCTCTTCGCGCCATTGCGCTTGTTTAAATTCACCGGCCAAATGAATCACCGCGCCGCGCACGCCGCGGTCACTGATCAAGACATTACTGCCGTTGCCGAGGAGACAGAAATTTTCACGGTGCCGCGATAGTGCGCGGAGCAGATTCGCCAATGCTGCTTCGTTCTCCACGTCGATGAAATAGTCCGCCGGTCCGCCGATCTTCATCGACGTGTAGCGCGCCAGCGGCTCGGCGCTCTTGACCGCCAAGCCCGCGATCAATTTCAGTTCCACCGCCAACGGTGCATCGTAATTTACTGGAGCCATCGCAAACATCTCAAGCCAATGGAGTGTTGGGACTTCGGCAAATTCTCCCATCACGCCACCACTCCAACTCGTCATTTGAGCTTCTCAACCAACGCCTCGCCGACCCTGTAAATGTCACCCGCGCCCAGCGTCAACGAGATGTCACCCTGCTTTAGTTCGCCGCCAACTTGCGCGACGATATCGTTTTTGTCCGGCACAAACAGCACGTCCAGATGCCCCTTGCGCTTGATCGCTTGATAAAGCGCTTCGCCGGTCATGCCGGGGATCGGATCCTCACCGGCAGGATAAATTTCCGTCAGCACCAACCGGTCCGCGCCTTCGAAAGCGGTTAAGAACTCATCGAAAAGATCTCGGGTCCGAGTAAATCGATGCGGTTGAAAGATTACCGTGAGCGGCCGTTTCCAGCTGTCACGGATCGCGCCTATGGTCGCGCGGATTTCCGTCGGATGATGACCGTAGTCGTCGATCACCAGGATTCCATTCGGTTCGCCTTTGATTTCAAAGCGCCGGTGGATACCGGTGAAACGGCTGAGCGCGTCGCTCACTTGGGTGAAAGGAATTTCTAATTCATGGGCGACGGCGACCGCCGCCAAGGCATTGGTCACACTATGACGGCCGGGCAGGTGCAAACGCAGCTTGCCCAAGCTCTTGGCTTCGTGCATGGCGGTGAATACGACGCCGGCTGCCGCCATCTTCAAATCTTCGGCGGAAAAGTCCGCCTCTGGCGAAAGGCCGTAAGTCGCGAAACGCTTTTTCGCCTTGGGCAAAAGAGCGCGTACGTTGACGTCGTCGATGCACAGCACCGCGAGACCATAAAACGGCACCTTGTTGATGAAGGTCAGGAAATTATCGTTCAGTCTTTCCATCGTTTGATGGAAGTCCATGTGCTCCTTATCGATGTTGGTGACCACCGCGATGGTCGGCGACAGCAATAGAAAACTGCCGTCGCTTTCATCGGCCTCGGCGACGAGAAACTCGCCCTGGCCAGTTTTGGCGTTAGTGCCGAGCATGTGCACCCGGCCACCGATCACCATCGTGGGGTCCAAGCCCGCCGTGCTCAGCACCGCCGCGATCATCGACGTGGTCGTGGTTTTGCCGTGGCTGCCGGCCACCGCGACGCCGTATTTCATGCGCATGAGCTCGCCGAGCATCTCGGCGCGCGGAATCACCGGGATATGGCGTCGGCGCGCTTCGAGCACTTCCGGATTGGCATATTTTACCGCGGTGGAAATCACTACGACCGACGGGTTGCCGGCAAGGTTTTCTTCCTGGTGGCCGACAAAAATCCGCGCGCCGAGCTCGCGCAGGCGGCGCGTCGCATCGCTGTCGTGAAGATCGGAGCCGGTCACGACGTACCCCGAATTCAACAACACTTCGGCAATGCCGCTCATGCCGATGCCGCCGATACCGACGAAATGAATTTTATGCTTTTTTTGCAGCATGAGATTTCAGTCACCGTCAAAATACTAGGCATGGGCCAAACCGTAACACTCGTCGACGATGTGCTCGGCGGCGTCGGGCCGCCCGAGCATCCGAGCGGCCGCCGCCATTTGGTCGAGCCGACCGCGATCGGACAGATAGCCGCGGATTTTTGGCGCTAGAATTTGTCCGTTTAATTCCTGATCTAAAATCATCTCGGCGGCGCCGCGCTCGTGCAGCGCCTGGGCGTTGCCGCGCTGGTGGTCGTAAATCGCGTAAGGATACGGCACCAGTATCGCGGCCTTGCCGAAAGCCGTAAGCTCCGCCACGGTGGTTGCGCCGGCGCGACACAACACCAAATCCGCCTGCGCGTATGCCTCATCCATCTTGTCGATAAACGGCGTCACCTCAGCGGCAAACGGCAACCCGTCATAAGCTGCACGGACCGCCGCAAAATCGAGCTCGCCGGTCTGGTGCGTGATAAAAATCTCCGATTTGAGATCGAGCAATTGTTGCAGCGCGTCGATCACCGCGAAATTGATCCGGCGCGCACCCAGGCTGCCACCGAAAATCAGTAAAGAAAATTTATCGCGCTTTTGAATCTCGGGCAGTTTTTGCCAGCGCACCGGGTTCCCGGTCTCGACCACGCGAGCGCCGGGGAAAAGAGCCGCGCTCTCGGGATACGCGGTAAAGACGCGATCAACGAAGCGTGCGAGCAGCTTGTTAGTGAATCCGGGACGTAGATTCTGTTCCATAATCACGCAGCGTATGCCCGCCAGCTTTGCCGCGAGCAGCGCCGGGCCGGAAGCGTATCCGCCCAGACCAATGATGCAGTCGGGACGAAACCCGCGAATGATCCTCAACGAGCCGAGCAGGCTCGCGGGCACGCCGTAGAACGCGTCGATCACGCCGCGCAGTCCGCGTCCCTTGAGACCGCGCACCGGCAGCGTTTCGAGACGATAGCCTTGCTTCGGCA
>JBEVIO010000273.1:0-3756 GCA_040510635.1 Binatia bacterium
TAAAGAGGAAAGTAATGGGGATCGCCGAGGTGGCGGCCTTTAACGTTGGGAAAGAGCGAGGCTCCGACAAAGCCCAGTTCTTTTACGCTCCGGCAAAGCTCTTCTACGCTTGCGCTGATATCCTGCTGCGCCAGCGCCGCAGTGCCTTTAATACGCTTTGGATTCTCCGCGCAGTATTCGGCGAGCCAAGTATTGCGCGCGCTCGCCAGGGCGGTGGCGAGGCCGGCGTCTTCCAGCGCGGGGATCGTGCCGGCCAGTCCAGCGCCGAAGAGCACGGCGACTGCGATATTCTCACTGTCCATGTCAACCAGCCGCAGTTTTGGATCGGTCATTCCTGGACGACGTGGATGGGGCCGGCAGTAGGGGCCGCCGACGCCGATGCCCAGGCCGGCGGGCCGGGGCCACGCTTTGCCTTCGATGATGGTTCGCAGCTGACCGCTGCCGCTCGGTCTTCTTTCGGGCGCCCGGCTCTTGTAGTCGTCGGGTAAGCGATCGCGCCAATCGATGTGGCTTTCTTCGAGGTGGCCGTCCGCGTCGACGGCAGAAATCGAATTCGCCATGAACACTCCTCCGCGTTCGGTCCTACGTGTCCAGCAGGGATGGAAAAAAAACTTCTTCGATCTGGGCGCGCTTGCGCGTTAAGCCTTCGGCGTGCGAGTTGGCAAAAAGCATTTCGAGCATCGGACGGTTCTTGCTCAGACCGAACGGAAAAGGGTCGTCGCCGAAAGTTTTCGCTTGAGTCTGCCGATCATTGCTCTCGAAATAGAGATAGGGGCTGCCGAAGTTTGTTCTTTCGTATGCGGCCTGCTTGCTCGCGTCGAAGATTTTGTATAGCTCGCCGGCGAGCCAGGAGTTCTCTTGCAGCAATCGTCGTTGCGCGACGATGACGTGATTGGCCGGAACCATGCCGGTCTTTTTGAAGAAAGCCTCGATGACCGACCGCCCGCCGTCGGCAAACAATTTTTCAAGGCGCGGATTGCCCTCGAGTGGCGTGCCGCCGTAGCGGTCGATATTCAGTTTAAACAACTTGGGATCATGGCGCGGCGCGAAGCCATAGGCGGCATCGATTTCGCCCCTGTCGAGCATGACATCGAAGGTTTGTGCCGCCGTTAGCCAAGTCGGCGACACGCCGCGCGGCTTGACATCCGCGCCCAGCACGCCGCCATGGCTCAACTCTGGGGTGCGGCCGATGAACCAGGAAATTTCCTGGGCTTGAATGCCGTGAAGCTCGCGCAAGAAAATTCTAAACCAAAGGGCGGCGGTCATGACATAGTCGGGCACGCCGATGCGTTTTCCTCTGAAATCCGCCAAGCCGGCGATGCCGGCGGCGGTGTTGACGTAAAACCCCAGCCAGACAAACGCCTTGGCTGGAAAGATCGGCAGCGCCGCCCAATCCCAGCGATCGCCTTTGGCTTGTTCGCGCGTGATGAGATACTCGGAAAGCGACATTTCAAAGACATCAAACTCATCGTTCTTGAGATTACGGAAAAACAATTCCGGCGGCGTCGTGACGACGGTATCGAGATGCAACTTCGCCGATTTGACCGTTCCGTCGATGAGCGGTTCGAAACGCGGATTCTTGGTTAGGCCGACTTTGATTTTGAGCATCATTCGATCATGCACTCCAAGCGTTTTTCTCTCTTACATACGATGAGGCGCCGGATCACGTCAAACCCTCGTTTTTTTCGCGGCATCAAACGAGCCGCTGATTGGACTTTGCTCAGTCCTTCAGGTAATGAGAGGGCAGTTTATGAGTTTGGAGGTGCGGCCATGAAAATCTGTCACTACAATAAAAATCAGGCGGGCGTTGTCGTCGGCAACAAGGTGATTAATTTCGGCGACGCTTTGATCAAGGCGGGTTTGGCGCGACAGAGTTACACGATGCTCGAAATCATCGACGCCTTGGCGAACAACCCGGCGGCGATGCAAATCGCCCGCGATGCGGCGAACAGCGGCGGCGGCGAGGACCTGATTTCGGTGAAGCTGCTCGCGCCGATCCAAAATCCCGGGTCGCTCTGGGCTGCGGCGGCAAACTATGGCGCGCACCGAGCGGAAATGGTCGAACGCATGGGCAGCGCGAACAAGCAGATCATCAACAAAGATGATTTGATGGCGGAGTTTTTTCTGAAGACGACCTCTTCGATCATCGGCCCCGGCGATACGATTATCTTGCCGAAGATCTCCAAACTGGTCGATTTCGAGTGCGAGCTTTGCGCGGTCATCGGCAAACGCGCGCGCAAAGTGAGCGAAGCGCAGGCGCTCGAGCATGTTTTCGGTTACCTGATGTGCTGGGATATCAGCCAGCGCGATCCCTGGGGCAAGGGCATGCACAACACACGCAATATTCGCAAAGGCTTTGATACTTTCAGCGCGTTGGGTCCATGGATCGTGACGCGAGACGAAATCGACGAGCCGCAGAATCTTTCGATCAAAGTTTTGCAGAACGACAAAGAGGCGATGACCGCGCACACGAGCGACATGATCTGCGGGCTGCGCGAGCATATTCGATTTCTCTCGAGCTGCCTCACGCTTCGTCCGGGTGATCTGATCACCACCGGCACGCCGGCCGGAGTGAGTAAGCTCCGCGACGGCGACCATCTGCACGGCACCATCGAAAAGATCGGCAGCATGGAGCTCTTCGTCAAAGACGACGAGTAATGGTCAAGCTAAGTCGAGGAGTTTTTATGTCAGCAGCGCCCAAAGCCAATCCGCCCATTCGCACCTTGCTCGGCCCGGGTCCAAGTCCGGTCCATCCGCGCGTGCTCGAAGCCCTCGCGCTTCCCGTCGTCGGCCATCTCGATCCTAAGTTTTTAGAGATCATGGATCAGAGCATGGCGATGCTGCGCGAGGTCTTTCAAACTAAAAATCGGCTGGCCTTGCCGATGTCCGGCACCGGCAGCGCGGGCATGGAAACTTGTTTTGTCAACCTGGTCGAGCCCGGCGACGCCGTGCTGATCGGTGTCAACGGCGTCTTCGGCACGCGTATGGTCGACGTGGCGCAGCGCTGCGGCGCGCAGGTCGACACGGTGGAAGCGGAATGGGGCAGGGCACTCGATGCGCAAAAATTCAAAGACGCACTCGGCAAAAAACAATATAAACTCGCTGCGGTGGTACACGCGGAGACTTCGACTGGAGTGCTGCAGCCGCTCGACGATATCGCCAAACTGGTTCGTGCCAGCGGCGCTCTGCTGTTGGTTGACACCGTGACGTCGCTGGGCGGCGCGCCGGTGCGGGTCGATGAGTTGGGGATCGATGCTTGCTACAGCGGCACGCAGAAATGTCTCGGTTGTCCGCCGGGCTTATCGCCCGTAACTTTCAGCGACCGGGCCGTCGAAGTCGTGCGCCAGCGCAAAACCAAAGTCCAAAGCTGGTATCTCGACCTCTCGATGATCGAGAAATATTGGAGCAGCGAGCGCGTCTATCATCACACCGCGCCGATCTCGATGAACTACGCGTTGCACGAGGCGTTGCGCATCGTGCTCGAAGAAGGCCTGGAGAAAGCCTGGCAGCGCCACAAGCAAGTGCATGAAACTTTTATTCGCGAGATGCACAAGCTCGAGATCGACCCCGCCATCGACGAGCCGACGATCCGCGCGCCGATGATCAACACAGTTAAAATTCCCGACAGCGCGGACGACACCAATATAAGCCATAGTTTTTATGATGAGTTCGACATCGAAATCTGCGCCGGCCTCTGTCCGCTAAAAGGAAAAATCTGGCGCATCGGTTTGATTTGGTATATGTCGCGGGTCGAGA
>JBEVIO010000274.1:0-7813 GCA_040510635.1 Binatia bacterium
GAAACCGCAGAGCCTCGGGTAAAATTCGGGAAATCGGAAGGTGAAAATTTGAATTTCAGTGGTGAAAAATTGGTTGCGGGGCCGGGATTTGAACCCGGGACCTCAAGGTTATGAGCCTTGCGAGCTACCAGACTGCTCCACCCCGCGGCAATAATTTTGGAGGTTTCTTTCTACCTTGCGCTTTCCATGGAGTCAAGGTAGGGAGTCGACATGAGCGAAAAATACCGCAACCCGTTGCCGACCGTCGATATCATCATTGAGCTCGCCGGTGGCGCCATCGTTTTGATCGAAAGAAAAAATCCTCCACATGGCTGGGCTCTGCCCGGCGGATTCGTCGACTACGGTGAAAGCATCGAAAATGCCGCGCGGCGCGAAGCCAAAGAAGAAACATCGTTGGAGGTAACGCTGATGGAACAATTCTATGCTTACTCGGATCCTGCTCGGGACGCGCGCCATCATACGATTTCGACGGTTTTTATCGCGTCCGCGGCCGGGACGCCGAGCGGCGCCGATGACGCCAAGAGCGCACGGCCGTTCGGTGAAAATAATTTACCAAAACCCCTGGTCTTTGATCACGCGCAGATCTTGCGCGACTACTTTGATTTTAAGCGGACCGGCCAGCGCCCCAAGCCGTGAGTCGTCTGCGGCGGCTTAAACTAGTTTCAGCGCAGCTTTACGAATCCGCTCGCAGCCCTTTTCGATATCGGCGAGTGCCGTGGCATAAGAGAAGCGAATATGGTCGTGCGAGCCGAAATCTTCCCCTGGCACTCCTGCCACTTGAGCTTCTTCGAGCAAATAGTCGGCTAGGTCGCACGGCGAGCCGAGCCTTTTCTCGCGGCCGGTTTTACCCAGCAGGCCGGCGATGTTCGGGAAAACATAAAAAGCTCCTTCAGGTTTGCGGCAACTGATGCCGTCGATGGCGTTGAGCCTGTCGACGATCACGTCGCGGCGCTTGTGAAATTCGCGCACCATGGTCGCGACCTCATCTTGCGGCCCCCGTAACGCTTCTAAAGCAGCGAATTGGGCGATGGAGGTCGGATTGGATGTGCTTTGACTTTGAATTTTGCTCCCGGCGGCAATGATCTCGCTTGGCCCGAGCGCATAACCGATGCGCCAGCCGGTCATGGCATAAGTCTTCGACACGCCGTTGACGATGACCGTGCGCTCGCGCAGCGACGGGCAGAGCGTTACGATGTTATGCACCTCGAAGCCGTCGTAGACGATCTTCTCGTAGATATCATCGGCAAGAATCAGACAATCGTGCTTTTCCAGGACCTGGGCGATGGCCAGCAACTCATCGCGATCATAAGTCGCGCCGGTAGGGTTGCATGGGCTATTTAAGAAAAAAACTCGCGTGCGCGGTGTCAGCGCCGCTTCGAGTTGATCCGGCTTAATGCGGAAACCGCTGGCCTCGTTCGACGGGATTAGCTTCGGCACGCCGCCCGCGAGTAAAGCCATATCGGCGTAACTGACCCAATAAGGCGCTGGGATCAGCACCTCGTCCCCGGGATTTACTACGGCTTGCAAGATGTTATACAGCGAATGTTTCGCGCCGCAGCTGACCAAAACGTCTTCCTTGCGATAGATGAGGTCATGCTCGCGCCGGTATTTTTCACTAATCGCTTCGCGCAGCGGCTCGATCCCTTTCACGTCGGTGTATTTGGTCATGCCTTTGCGCAGCGCCTCGACCGCGGCCGCCTTGATATGCTCGGGAGTATCGAAATCCGGTTCGCCGGCGGAAAAATTGATGACATCAATCCCATCGGCGCGGAGCTTGTTCGCCTTCGCGGCGATCGCCAAAGTCACCGAAGGCTTTATCAGTTTGGTTCTTTCAGCGAGCTGAGCCATTGAGAAAATTCCTAACGCCCAAACTTTTTATTGAGCCTTTTTAAAACGTTGTCGGGCACCAGGCCGGAAACGTTTCCGCCCAGGCTGACCACTTCTTTGACCAAACGCGAGCTGGTATAGAACTCGGATTCACCGGTCATCATAAACAAGGTCTCTAGCTGCGGTTTCAGGCGATGATTCATCATCGCCATTTGAAATTCATACTCAAAATCCGAGATCGCTCGCAGGCCGCGGATGACGACCGTCGAGCCCTTTTTTTCGGCATAGTCGACAAGCAAGCCGTGAAAGGAATCGGCCTGGACACGGTCCTTAACATCGACGAAAACTTCGGTGATCATTTGCAATCGCTCTTCGACGCTAAAGAGCGAATGGTCTTTATCTGGATTGGTGGCGATCGCAATGATGATTTTATCGAACACCCGCAAAGTGCGCTTGACCAGATCCACGTGGCCATTGGTGATCGGATCGAAAGAACCGGGGTAGATAGCAACTTTAACGAGTGGCATAGAAAGTGTCCTCAAGCAGTCGGATCGGATGTGGCTGCAGCTTTAAAAAATGTCAGGCAAGTATCACCATATCGTCGTTGATCATTCAAGATCAGCGAACCATAGCTCGCCTTCACTTCTTCGCGCCGGCTGTGCTCCGCCACCGCCGTGCCTAACGGATCGAGCAAATTATTCTGCGCGATCAAATTGAGCGTGGCGCCGACCAGCCGTCGATCGTAAGGCGGATCGATAAAAATCAGATCGAAAGTCTCACCTCGCTGCGCCAGCGATCGCAGCGCCCGGGCCACTGGCAAAACCCAGACTTGCGAGCGCTCGCCAAAGCCGAGCCGGCGCATATTTTCCCGGATCGCGGCGGTGGATCGCGCCGAAGCGTCGACCAAAACCGCCATTTCCGCGCCACGACTTAGCGCTTCCATGCTGACGTTGCCGGTGCCCGCGAAAAGATCCAGCACGCGCAATCCGGAAAAATCTCGGGGCAAGATGTTAAACAAAGACTCTTTTACCTTGCCGGCTGTCGGCCGCACCGCTCCGCCCTTGGGCACAACCAAACGACGGCCTTTCGCTGTTCCACCGATGATTCGCATGGCGTTTAGCTCTTCGAACGACTCTGAGTCTAACCATAGGATCGGCAATTTCGCCAGCGAACCGGCTACTCGTCCATTCGCAAGACGATCTTGCCGAACGCTTTGCCTTTTTCCATGCGACGCTGGGCTTTGGCCGCGTCGTGGAGCGGGTAGATGCGATCGATGATCGGCTTGGCGCCGCTCATCCCGAAGAAATTTAGCAGTTGGCGAAACTCTTCGCGCGTTCCGGCCGCCGCTCCGAATACCTTCAAGTGGTTCCAAAAAACCCGCCGCAGATCGGTTGCGGGATGGGCTCCCGCTACGGTGCCGCAAGTCACCAGCCGGCCGCACCGAGCGAGCGAAGCGAGGCTTTTGCTCCAGCTTTCGCCGCCGACGCAATCGACGACGACGTCGACGCCGCGCTTCCCAGTGAGACTTCGTACCTCCTTGGCGAAATCCGTATGGCGATAATTGATGCCATGCGCGGCGCCCATCATTTTCGCCTTCGCGAGCTTGTCCGCGTTGCTCGATGCGATGATGACATGAGTTGTGAGCGAAGCGGCAACGAGCAGTGCCGCAGTGGCGATACCGCCGCCACCGACAATCAAAAGCGATTCGTCGGGCCGCAGTTCGGCTTGAGTGATTAACAGGCGCCACAGCGTGACATAAACCAAAGGGAAGGCGGCGGCTTCTTCGAAAGACAGGCCGGCGGGAATTGCGAAACAATTTTTACCCGGCACGCTCACGTATTCGGCGTAGGTTCCGTGCCTGCGCTCGCCGAGAACGGATCGGGTCGCGCACATGTGATCTCGTTCACTTGCACAGAAATCGCACCGTCCGCAGCCGAAGGCAGGGTAAAGGCAGACGTTGTCGCCGAGCTTGACGTGGGTAACCGCGCGACCGACTGCGACGATCGTCCCGGCGCCGTCGCTGCCGATGATATGCGGAAAGGATACTGGAGCGCCGTTTTGGCCGGAGCGAATTGCAATATCGACTCGATTGACCGCGGCGGCACGTAGCTTGACGATGACGTCGTCCGGCGATTCAAGAGCTGGATCGCCAGTCTCTTCAAAGCACAACTTGTCGACCCCGCCGTGGGAGTGAATTTGGATAGCTTTCAAGCGTATCTCAATCGATCGATTGCGTTGACAAGATCAACCGGAGTCCCAACCAGACGCTCTCAAACTTTTAACTTCGCAAGCGCCCGAGCTACTGAAAGGGACCGATCGTCGCGCACGATAAATCGCGGGACTTATGCGGAGAAGGACGTGCCGCAGCCGCAGGTGGCGGTCGCGTTGGGATTGGTGAACTTAAAACCGCCACCGTGCAGCCCGGTGACAAAGTCAATGACGGTGCCGCTCAAATAAGGAGCGCTGGCGCCGTCGACGTAAACCCTGACGCCGGCGAGATCGAGCACCACATCATCAGGTTTGGGTTGGTTGTCGAAATCCAGCTTATACGAAAAACCGGAGCAACCCCCATCCGACACGCCCACACGCAGGCCGTGTCCCTCGCGCTGGTCACGCGCCAGGAGCTTTTTGACCTGCGCAATGGCGCTGTCCGTTAGGCTCAGATCTAAATTATTGGCGGTGTTTTCCATAATCTCTATGTTTAAGGGTAAGGTTAATGCTCCAAGGTCACTGTGTCAACCGACCCCATGCCACGGCTTCCGACGTTTCATCGACCGAGCAACGCTTGCACGAAATCCGCCGGCTCGAACGGTTGAAGATCTTCGATCTCCTCACCGACGCCGATATATTTCACCGGGACGCCGAGCTCTTCCTGGATGCTGATGATGACACCGCCTTTAGCCGTGCCGTCGAGCTTGGTCAAAACGATGCCGCTAATATCGGTCGCTTCTTTGAAGACGCGAGCTTGTTGCAAGCCGTTTTGTCCGGTTATCGCGTCCAGCACCAGCAGCGTTTCATGCGGCGCACCCGGCTCCTCGCGGGCGATGACCCGGCGAATTTTTTTCAGCTCTTCGATCAAGTGTAATTTGGTGTGCAGCCGGCCGGCGGTATCGATCAGTAAAACGTCTATGCCGCGGCTTTTCGCGGCTTGCATGCCGTCGAAAACCACGGCGGACGGATCCGCGCCTGGGCGATGCTTGACGACATCGACTCCAATCCGCTGTCCCCAGATATCGAGTTGTTCAATCGCCGCAGCGCGGAAGGTGTCCGCCGCCACCAGCAGGACCTTCTTGCCCGCGCTCCGGTACTGAGCCGCGAGTTTGCCGATGGTGGTTGTTTTGCCGACGCCGTTGACGCCGAGGAAAATGATCACCCAAGGCCGGGCTGAAAGCGGCGCAAGCTTAGGCGGGGAGGCGGATTCTTGCAGCATTTGGATCATGCTGGCCTGCAGCCGCGCTGACATTTCCTCTGCGATATCGCCATTGCCGCCAGGTGATTGCCGCCGCAGCGCTTCCATCAACTTGTCGGTCGCTTTGACGCCGACGTCCGCGGCGATCAGGCTCTCTTCCATGGCGTCGAGCGACTCCTCGTCCCAGCGTCGGTTTTGAAAGATCGAGCCGATGTTCTGAAGCAAGTTCTCGCGACTTTTAGTGAGCCCCTGTTTTAAGCGTTGAAAAAAAGATTCGCCCGCCATGTAAGGACACTCTTTCTGAACTCGACTTTGGAGTCAACGGGCTTGGTGACGATCGGCGGTGGAGGGGTGGAGTGTCAATGCATGCGCACAGAAACGACCTTGGAAACCCCAGGTTCCGCCATTGTAATGCCGTAAAGAACCTCAGCGGCCTGCATGGATTTCTTGTTATGCGTTACCAAGACGAATTGCGAATGCTCACTCATCTCTTTGACTATCTCAATGAACCGATCGATATTGGCGTCGTCCAACGGCGCGTCGACCTCATCGAGAAAGCAGAACGGACTCGGTTTGGTCAAGAAGATCGCGAACAACAGGCTTACCGCCGTCAGCGCTTTTTCACCGCCGGACAAGAGCGTGATCGACTGAAGTTTTTTGCCGGGCGGCTGCACAACGATATCGACGCCGGTCTCGAGGTAGTCGTTATCATCGGTCAGCACCAGCTTGGCTTTGCCGCCGCGGAAAAGGCGCGGAAAGATCACCTCGAATTTTTCGTTGATCGCTTCGAAGCTTTCCTTGAAACGCAAACGGCAAACCCGGTTGAGCTTGACGATGGTCTGTTGCAAGTCGGCGATCGATTTTTCCAAGTCTTCTTTTTGACGGCTCATAAAGCCAAAGCGCTCGGTGAGCTCTTCATATTCGCCGATCGCCGCCAAATTGACTTCGCCCATTCGATCGAGGCGGCCGCGCAGATCGTCGATCTGTTCCGTCAAATCGGCTTGTGAAAGGGTGTCATCGGCTGATTCGATCGATAGCGTTTCAAGCGCGACATCATATTTTTCTCGCAGGTTGGCGGCCAGGTGCTGCAGCTCGAGCTGCTGTTTCGCCAGCGCCAGTTGGATGCGGTTCTTTTCTTCCTGACAAGCTTCGCCGCGCGGCCGGAGCTCTTTGATGGCCTCGCCGATCTCGGCCAGCTGCAAAGAAACTTTCCGGTAGCTCTGGCGGTCCGTCTGAAGCTGCGCTTCGAGAGCTTGAAGTTCCGTTCGCCGGCGTCCGAGGGCTTCTTCGGTGTTCGCCATTTCTTGCTCGAGGTCACGCCGGCGCTGGTGAAACTCGGCGATACGTCCTTGACGCGCTGCGATTTCCTGGGCGGTCTCTTCCTGAAGCTTTAGTCGATTGGCCAGGTTCGTGTGCGTATTCTCTTTTTTCTCGCCGAGGGCTGCGTGGCGTATGCGCGACTGGGTCACCGCTGCTTCGGCGGCTTCGACGGTCTGGTGAAGCTCGCTGAAGGTCGTCTGTTTTTGTGTGAGGCTGCGCTCCCGTTCCGTCTTCTCCTCGATCCGTGTTTGCATGTTGCTGTAACAGCGTTGAATTTCCTCGTCGAGCAAATGGACCGCTGTCGTCAGATCGGTTTGCTCCTGAGTGAAGGCTTGCATGGATTGGGTGATCCGCTCGCACTCGCGCTCCGCGGAACTCTTTTCGAGCTCGAGCCGCATGCGCTCGATTTCGAGGCGATGGCTCTCGGCGGTCAGTAAAGTTTTCTGGGTCTCAGCCTGCTCGAGTTCTTGTTTGAGCTGCGCGCTTTCCTGTTCTTCTTGGGGCAGCCGGGTTTCGAGGGCGGTGAGATTTTGGCTCAGATCGCGGATGCGGCGGCGCTGCGCTAGAAAGCTCGCTTCGAGCGGCGCGCCGCTGCCGCCGGTCACGATACCCATCGGATCGATGACTTCGCCTTCCGTGGTCACGAGCGTGCTGTAGTAGCCGTTGCGGTTCCACAGCGACAAGCCGGCTTGCAGATCGCGCACCACGACGACATCGGAGAGAAGATACTCGGCGACATCGTGATAACCTTCTTTGACAGAAATCACGTCCATCATCGGCGCAATCACTTCGGCTTCGCCGAGCGGCAGCTCTTTGTGCGTTTTGCGCGACAATTCGAGCGGGATGAAGCTACTGCGTCCCGACGCTTGATGCTTTAAATACTCGATGGCTTCGACGCCATCCTGGTGACCTTTCACGATGACGCACTGCAAGCGATCGCCTAAAACCGCGGTGAGCGCCTTCTCGTAGTGCTCGGGCGCCTCGATGACCTCGGCGACCAAACCATAGATGCCGTTGGGCGAAGCCGCCTGCTGCTTTTTCAGCATGATGGCTCGCACGCCTTCCTGGCAGCCTTCATAGTTCCTTTGGATATCTTCCAAGGACGCCAAGCGCGAGCGATTTTCCTGGAGGCGTTCTTTGAGACAGGCGATTTTTTTTTCTTTTTCGTCGAGAGCGCCACCCAGGGACTGGATCGAGGCGGTCGCGAGCGCGATTTCGGGCGAGCGCTCGCGCAATTTTTAGAGACAACATGTCAGC
>JBEVIO010000275.1:0-5276 GCA_040510635.1 Binatia bacterium
GGGCCAGTACGATGAAGATCAGCGTATTGACCCAGCCGGCGGGGATAATGACACCTAGCCCGGCTTTGGCGATACCAGCGCCGGCATAAGCCCCGATGAGAGCGTGCGAGGAACTGGTCGGCAAACCGACGTACCAGGTAATCAGATCCCAAGCGATCGCCCCAAGCAGCCCGGCGAGAATCACATAGGCATCCACCTGTTGAACGTCGAGCAGGCCGCTGCCAATGGTTTTGGCGACCGCCGTGCCAAAGGTAAAGGCCGCGACAAAGTTCCAAACCGCCGCCCAAGCGACGCCTTGGAGCGGCGTTAGCACTCGTGTTGAAACGACGGTCGCAATCGAGTTTGCGGCATCGTGAAAACCATTGACGTAATCGAAGATCAACGCGATTGCGATGATCAGAACGGTCAAAACAAAAATCGGATCAGCCATTTTTGATCACGACTCGTTGCAATACATCGGCCACGTCTTCCATCGTGTCGGTGGTTTCTTCGAGCATCTCGTAAATTTCTTTCCAGCGAATTAAATTATAGAGATCATCCCTGTGGTTGACGATTTCCACCAGCGCTTCGCGCAGGATCCGGTCGCCGTTGTTCTCGATCGTATTAATTTCTTTGATGTGCTCCGTCACGAGCCGAAAATTCTTCTTTTCTCGAAGATTCGGCATCGCCGTATGAAGCTCGCTGGCGCCGCTGCGGATGAGATGGCCCAGTTGACGCGCCTTATCGGTCGGAGCCTCGATGCGAAAAATCAGCATGCGCACGGCCGTCGCTTCGATTTTGTCCACCGAATCGTCGAGGGCGGAGATCAGTCGTTCGACATCTTCGCTGTCCAACGGGATGATGAGCGTGTGCATCAACAGATGCATGACCTCGTGCACGATAAAATCGCCGCGGTGCTCCAACTCGGTGATCCGGGCGACTTTGCTTTCTACCTGCTCGTAGTGATCCAAAAGATCTTCCAAGGCCTCAGCCGCCTCGAGTAAATTGCCGGTGGCTTTTTCGAACCATTCGTAGAATTTCGTCTCAGCTGGCAGAAACTGAAATTTTGCCATGTTCGCTCCAAATTTGGCTATGAGATGGAAGTTTGAATAAAGAAAATAGGGACGCGATGGAATCTAGCATGCGTCCAGGGTGGGCTTCAACCGAAACGAGTGGTAGAGGATCAGGAAAGCAGTTGGCGCACCCGGGTCTGAATGTCATCGCGGGTGGCGCGAAAAGCGCTTATGACTTGTTGCGCGTCGCCGACCGCTCGGGTGGGATCGGCGAGCGGCCAGTGACTATGCTTGGCTCCGGACGGGAGCGCGGCGCATGGTTCGTCGGGGTCGCCGCACAGCGTCACGACGTGATCAATCCTGTCGAGCGGAATCGTGTCTACACCTTTGGCGTACTGCTTGGATATATCGATACCGGATTCGTGCATCACTCGGACGGCGAGCGGATGAAGCGATTTCGGCTCTGTTCCCGCGCTGTAGATTTTGTATCGATCCGACGCCAGTTGGCGCGCGAAGCCTTCCGCCATTTGGCTGCGGCAAGAGTTGGCCACGCAGAGAAATAAGATCGCTTCTTGATCCTTTTTGATTTCCACCGCGACCGGCAAACGGACGCGCACTGTGGTGCCTTTTTTCAGCACGCTTTCGATCGTTAGGTCACCCTTGTGCGCTTGGACGATATGCTTGACGATCGCCAACCCTAAACCCGTGCCGCCGAGATCGCGCGAGCGTGCTTTATCGACTCGATAAAATCGTTCGGTGAGACGTGGCAAGTCTTTTTCTGGGATGCCCGGTCCGGTGTCGCTCACGGTGATTTCAATATAGCGGTGGTGGTTATTATTCTGGTTCGCGCTGCTCGTGGCGGTCAACGAGACTTGGCCGCCGACCGGTGTGTACTTGATCGCGTTGTCGACTAGATTGATGAACAATTGCTGCAAGCGGTCGAGGTCGCCGGCGAGCTTGGGCAGCCCCGGCGTGACCTTGTGGGTCACGATAATTTTCTTTCTGCCAGCCTGGTCCCAAAACACTTCGAGCACGCGCTGGATCAGTTGACCGGCGTCGACGGCCTGAACGGCCAGTTGGATTTTGCCGGATTCTAAATCCGACAGAGTAAGCAAATCTTCGGTCAAGCGGCTCAGCCGCTCCGAGTGACGATCGATGATCTCGAGAAACTGCCGGTTGTCTTCAGGGTCCGATGGTGGGGTATGCAGCAAGGTTTCGACGTAGCCGCGAATGGCCGTCAGCGGGGTGCGCAGTTCGTGCGAAACGTTTGCCACGAAATCCGAGCGCATCGATTCGAATCGTTTGATGTCGGTCGTATCATGGAACACCAGGATGGAGCCGAGGAAATCGCCGCGATTGTCGCGCAGGCGCACCGCGTTGACGCGAAACCAGCGGTCGTCGTCGAGCTCGATCTGTTTCGAATAGAGCTGCGCGGAAAAATCAAACGTCAGCACTTCTTCGAGAATTCGATGCACCTCGGGATGGCGGGAGATTTCAAGAATTGAAACCCCGTGAACATTCTTTCCCGCGGGAACATGAAACATCGACAAGGCTTGCTCGTTCATGACCAAAACCCGCCCCCTGGGATCGAGCACCAGCACCCCTTCGATCATGCAGCGCAAGATGGAATCGGCTTTTTCTTTTTCCGCGATGACTTGCTGGAGATTGTCTCGAATCTTGAGGCTCATCTCGTTCAGATGTTGTTCGACGAGGGTAATTTCGTCCTTGCCGTGATCGGAAAAAAAGTTTTGCGGAAAGGAGCCACCTGCCACTTGCCCGGAAAACTGCACCAGACGCTGAAAGCGCCGGCTCAAACGCCGGGAAAAAAGCCAAGCTAGAACCAGTCCGGCTGCGGCAGCGACGGCGAGGCCGGCAAGAAGTGAGCGTCGAAAAGAATCGATCACGTTATCGATATCTGTGAGGGGTACGGCCACGCGAACGATTCGTTCCTGGCCGGCGCCGGTTTGGTGGAAGGCGCGATAAAGCATGTTGTATCGAACGGTGATGCTGTATCGGGTCGCGCTGCCAGTTCCGGAGCGCATGGCGGCGATCACCTCGGGACGGTTGGCGTGGTTCTCCATCTGCGCCGAGACTTCCGCGGAATCACCGAGCACGCGACCGTCAGCAGCGATTACTGTAATGCGTGAGCCGAGCTCGCCGGCGAGTTGTCGGCAGACAGTGTCGAGAGTGACGCCGGCAAGATCGAACGGAACGACGCGCGCGAGCAGGTGCGCTTCCTGCTCCATGCGCGCGCTCAGGGAGTCGATATAAAAGTTACGCAGCAGCGCGTTCGAAGAATAATAAAGACCCAGGAAGAGCAGCGCGATGACGGCGAGATAGGAAAGGAAGACTTTTGTGACGAGACTACTGTTCCAAAGCCTTTTCATCGAATTTATAGCCAACACCTCGGAGCGTGAGTATCCATCTCGGTTTGCTGTCGTCCTTCTCGATCGCTTTTCTCAGGCGGCGAATGTGGACATCGACTGTGCGCGGAGTGACATAGGTTTCTCCGCCCCAGACCCGGTCGAGCAACTGATCGCGGCTCAACACCCGGTTGGGATTTTGGACTAAAAATCGCAGAAGCTCAAATTCTTTTAAGGTCAGCCGGATGTTCTTTCCACGGGCGAACACTTCGTAGGTGCTGAAATCGATTTTTAGAGAGCCTTTGTCGTAAGCCGGTAACGGCTCCGCCGGTTTGAGGTTTTCCATTCGTCTCAAGATAGCGCGTACCCGCGCGACGAGCTCGCGCGGACTGAAAGGCTTGGTCAGATAGTCGTCGGCGCCCATCTCAAGACCGACGACGCGGTCCGCCTCGCCGGCTTTGGCGGTAAGCATGAGGACCGGCAATCTTTCGGTTTCCGATCGCTCGCGAAGAATTTTACACAGTTCCATACCGGACAGCCCGGGCAACATCAGATCCAAGATGACCAGATCCGGTTTGTCACGCTCAACGATTTTCAGCCCTTGTTCGCCGTCTTCGGCTTCGAGAACCTTGAAGCGCTCTTGAGCCAGGTTGTAGTTGACGAGCTTGCGGATATCCGGCTCGTCTTCGACGATTAAAATCTTTTGTCCAGTTTTTGCCATTTTCACTCGCTATTATATTGACGGTGGCAATTCTTTCATGTGACGGATGCTTTTGCCCTTGACCATGAAGATGACCATTTCCGCGATATTCGTGGCATGGTCGGCCATGCGCTCGAGGTATTTCGAAATCGAGCTGATTTTGATCGCGCGACTCACGGTGTGCGGGTCCTCGATCATGAAAGTGATGACTTCGCGGAAGATCTGGCTGTTGAGCTGATCGATCTCTTCGTCATCCTTACAGACCTTGAGAGCAAGGCTCGTGTCCTCGCGCACGAAAGCGTCCAAGCTTTCGCGGGTCATTCGTTGCGCGATACGGGCCATGCGCGGGATATCGATATAGGGTTTGAGCTGCGGCTCCTGGTTAAGCTCCAGGGCTCGCTCGCAGGTGTTGACGGCCATGTCGCCGATCCGTTCGAGATCGGTGGTGATTTTCAAACCCGTCGTGATGAAGCGCAAATCCTTTCCTGCCGGTTGATGCAAGGCAAGCAGGCGAATACACAGATCGTCGATTTCCACGTCCAGACGATTTACTTCGTGATCGCGCTCGATGATGATCTTCGCCAGCTCGGAATCGCGGTCGACCAGCGATTTGACGGCTTTCTGGATTTGATCCTCGACGAGCCCGCCCATGTAGAGAATTTCCTCATGGAGCTTTTTCAATTCTTCTTCGTACTTCTTGTCGGTATGTTCCGCTTTCATGGCGTACCTCTTAACCGAATCGGCCGGTAATATAGTCTTCAGTTTGGCGTTTTTGCGGCGTCGTGAACAGCGTCCCGGTTTCGCCGAACTCAATTAACTCGCCGAGATAAAAAAACGCAGTGCGATCCGCGCAACGAGCGGCTTGCTGCATGTTATGCGTCACAATCACGATCGTAAAGCTGTCTTTCAACTCGTGGATCAATTCCTCGACCTTGGCCGTCGAAATCGGATCCAGCGCCGAGCATGGCTCGTCCATCAGCAGCACTTCAGGCTCCACGGCAAGCGCGCGCGCGATGCACAACCGCTGCTGTTGGCCGCCGGAAAGGTCGGTTGCGCTCTTGTTGAGGTTGTCCTTCACCTCGTCCCACAAAGCTGCGCGGCGCAGACTTTTTTCGGCAACTTCATCCAAAAAGCTCCGGTTATTGATGCCGACGATGCGCAAACCGTAAACAATATTCTCATAAATGCTTTTGGGAAACGGATTCCATTTTTGGAAGATCA
>JBEVIO010000276.1:0-3555 GCA_040510635.1 Binatia bacterium
GCCGAGACGCCCCTGGACAAAAATAGCAAAAAAGAATAATGATGAAAGAAATCAGGGTCCTAACTACAGGAGGATAAGTTATGAGCACAGCCGCTGCGGTCAAGCGTACCGCGGAACAAGTACTGGGAAAAGATAAGATCATTTCGTCGGATTCGCATATCATGGAGCCGGTGGATCTATGGGAAGCCAACCTGACGGCAAGCCTCAAAGCCAAATTTCCGAAGTTTCCGCCACGCAATACCGCAGGTGAGAAACCGGGTGGCCACGATCCAAGGGCGCGCTTGGATGAGATGGCTGTCGACGGCGTCAGCGCCGAGGTTTTGTATGCCACTCACGGACTGCGGCTTTACGCGCTGGAAGACGCCGATCTGCAGGAAGCCTGTTTTCAGATCGCCAACGATTGGATGATCGATTACTGCCAATCCTCACCGGGGCGGCTGTTCGGTATCCCGATGATCTCGATGTATAATATTCCAAACGCCATTAAAGAGCTCGAGCGCTGCAAGAAACAGGGCATGATCGGCTGCATGATTTGGCAGGTACCGCCCGAGCATCTGCCCTTTACCAGCGACTACTACAATCCATTTTGGGAAGCAGCATCGGAGCTCGACATGCCGGTCAATGTGCATATCTTGACCGGGTTCAACTACAGCCGCTTTGAGCGCAAGGGTTTAGATACCTATCGGATGACCGTCAATCAGAAGCTCACCGACGCGGCAAATACCTTATTTGATTTCGTCTTCGGTGGCGCGTTGGCAAAGTACCCGAAACTGAAACTCGTCTACGTTGAAAATGAAGTCGGCTGGATCCCGTTCTACTGCCATGAGTGGGATAAATATTTCGTGCGCCACAGCCCTAAGGCGCCGCTGGCATATATGAAAAGACTGCCGAGCGAGTACGTGCAAGATCAGGTTTTCGCGACTTTCTTCAGCGATCCCTGCGGTGGGCGCATGATGGATTGGTTCGGCGAAAACAATTTCATGTGGTCGAGCGACTATCCGCACGCCGCGTCGACTTGGCCCCATTCGCGCCAAGTCATCGCCGACGAGCTCGGCCATTTGCCGAAACCGGTCATCGATAAAGTCGTACGGAGCAACGTGATCGATCTCTATCACCTAAAGGTTGACGGCGTTAACAACTAAAACACAAACCACCTTGAAAGGAGTTCCCATGCACGCAGCAAGAAAGTTAGAACCCACGGAGAAGCCGAAGACGCAAAAATTTTCGCTCCGAACCCCTTACATGAAGCAGGGCCGGATCACCCAGCTGGTCGCGGAAACCGAAAACATGTGGATTCACACCAAGATCAACTACGAGGGCGGCGAAAACGAAATTCACTGTCATCTCGATGAAGACCATTCGTTCATCGTGCTCGAAGGACAAATGAGCGTCTTCGATGAAAACGGCAACGAGATCAAGGTCGAAAAACATCAGGGCGTCATGATTCCCAAGGGCGCCTATTACCGTTATCACAACACCGGTAAAGAAAATTTAGTCGTGATCCGCGTCGGCGCTGGCGTCAAGGGCCAAAAGCAGGGCGGCGAAGAAATGCGCGTGCGGCCGGACGGCAAGCCGCTTATCGCTTCTTCGGAGGAAAACAAGACGGTGCCGCCGATCGAGGATACGAGATTTTTCGCGGACTCGGCGGGATAAGCGTCGCGCCCATTGATCAGAGGTTTTCTATCCACCGGCCACTGACTCTCAGTGGCCGGTTTCGTTTTGAGGAGGCCCTATGGCGCAAGAGATCCGAGCGATGCCCGAAGAGATGGACCCGGAGTTGTGGCGCGGCTTTCAGTCGGCCACGCCCGCGTGGCAGGGCCGCCTGGCGGCTATTTTCGTCACGCCGGAATCCTCCGGCGACATGGTTTCGCTGCCCGCCGTGCGCGCGTTGGCTGACCGCGGTCTGGAAGGAGATCGTTTTCTGCGTGAATCTTGGAATGCCATAAATCGGCCGGACAAGGCTGTCACGCTGATCGAAGCCGAAGTCCTAGAGCTGGCGGCTCAAGAGCTTGAGATGGCATCGATCGCGGGTAGGACCAGGCGCAACCTGGTTACCCGCGGTGTGCCACTGATCGAGTTGTTGCACCGTGAATTCGTCATCGGCGCAGTGCGGATGCGCGGCATTCGTTTGTTCGAACCCTGCGGCCATCTGGTAAAAGTTTCCCAGCTTCCGGGTATTTTCAAAGCGCTGAACCATCGTAGCGGCCTGAAGGCAGCGATCCTCACCGACGGCGAGATCCAAGTCGGCGATTCGTTGACGCTGGTTGAAACTCAAGCAGCAGTCGTTTCCGCTTAACGCTCGGGAGTTGCTTGCCTCTCAATCTCAGCTGAGTTAGTTTCCAGCCTGGCCGCTACCCGCGGCCATCGAGTCCAACAAAATTGACGGAGACTCTATGGAATTCGGACTCCATTTGCCCGCGTCCACGGCGGGGATTAAGTCGGCGGATCTTATCCGCTTCGCCCAACAAGCCGAGACGCTGGGATTTTACTGCATCACCGTAGCAGACCACGTGATTGTCCCGCGCGACATCTCGGTGCCATATCCGTATACGAGCGACGGCAAATATCCTGGCACGGGATACCACCTCGAGACTCTCATGACGATGGGTTTCCTCGCCGGCGCGACGCAGCGCATCCGCTTTGTCACCAGCGTCATGATCCTGCCGTATCGCAATCCCATTGTTACCGCAAAGATGCTCGCGAGCCTCGACGTTTTATCCTGCGGGCGCGTGATCGTCGGCGCCGGCGTCGGCTGGATGAAGGAAGAATTCGAAGCGCTGCGCACCGAGCCGTTCGCTGAGCGCGGCAAAGTCACCGACGAATATATCGCTGCATTCAGAGAATTGTGGACAAGCGACAATCCGACCTTCAGTGGCAAGTATTGCAGTTTTTCCAACATTCTGTTTCTACCTAAACCCGTGCAAAAGCCGACGATTCCGATCTGGATCGGCGGCCATAGCAAGCAGGCGATTCACCGCGCCGCGCGCCTCGGCGACGGCTGGCATCCCATCGGCGGCGTGCCAACGATTCCATTGGAGCCGGAGGACGTCGCCGCAGATATGTCGATGTTACGCGAATACGCTGAGAAAGCCGGGCGGGATCCCAAACAAATTCGTATCGCGTTGAAAGGCTCGCTCTTTGACCGCGAAAAACAAATCACTCCTGGTAAACGCAGGCGCTTCATCGGCTCGGCTGAAGAAATCGCTTCCGACATCCGCGACTATCGGGCCGTCGGCGTCGACACGATGATCTTCGACGTGCGCCGGTCGAACGTCGCCGAAACCCTGGAGCGGATGGAGTGGATGGCCAAGGAAGTATTTCCCCAGGTCTAGTTCGGGTTTTTAAAGATCGCTGAATGTCTCAGGGCTTCGCATTTGAGTATCCGCTGTTGACAAGACGCTCTGAGGTAATGTCATTCGAGGCAACTCCGAAGGATATGGCTCCGACTCATAAATGTTTTTTGTTTCTCGCCGCCGAGTGAATACAATAGCCGCTGTCTGATCGGAGGTGTGCTATGGTTGCTGCAAGGCACTACGATGAAGATCTCAGAGCCAT
>JBEVIO010000277.1:0-9652 GCA_040510635.1 Binatia bacterium
GCGGGTGAAACGAAAACCTGAACGGCCGCCCCTCTTCGCCGCGCCACGGCGAGTTGCTTGATGGTGCTGTTGCCGATACGGCCGGCATAGCGAAAATCGACCGCTTGAATATCTTCAATTCCCTTGCGCCAGATTTTGCCGGGTTGGAGCTGCAAGCCGAAACCGACCAAACTGAGTAAAAGCAACTTAGCCTCGGCGTCGCTGCCGTTCACGTCGGATGCCGGATTAGTTTCCGCGTAGCCTTTCTGTTGCGCTTCTTTGAGCGCCTCGGCATAAGGTTTACCGCTTTTTTCCATCTGCGACAGGATATAGTTGCAGGTGCCATTGACGATACCAAAAATTGCTTCGGGCTCTTCGATGGCGAAGCTTTCGCTGAGCGAGCGAATCACCGGAATGCCGCCGCCGACGCAAGCCTCGAAGCGAAGCTGCTGGCCGGTCCGCTTTGCCGCTGCCCAGATCTCTTTGCCGTAGCGGGCGAGCACGGCTTTATCGGAAGTGACGACCGATTTACCGTTCCGGAAGGCGCGCAGGATATAATCGCGAAACAGCGCCAACTGCGCCGCTGACTGAAAACCCAACGCTTCGATCACAATATCGACGGCGGGATGATCGAGCACCTCTTCGACCCGGCTGGTGAACAGCGCCTTGTTTTTGCCGAACCATTTTTTGCCTTTGGGATTGCGCGTATAAACTTTGCGGATCTCGAGCTCAACGCCATCGGCGACTTGGCCGGTCTGGCCCTTAAGGTCGTGAAAAAGAATATCCTGGATGGCTTCGCCAACCACGCCGGAGCCGAGCAGGCCGATGCCGACTGTACGTCGTTTGTTCGCTGATGCCATGACAATGGGTCGGAAATGATCCGAGAGATTATTCGAAGCCTAATCGAGCAGTTTTCCGAGCGCCCGCTTGATCTTGCGCACCGCCTGCTTAGTGCGGTGCTCGTTTTCGATCAGCGCGAAACGGACGTGTTCGTCGCCGTACTGGCCGAAGCCAATGCCCGGCGACACGGCCACTTGGGCTTCCTGAAGCAAGTACTTGGAAAACTCCACTGAGCCCATTTTTTTCGCCGGCTCGGGAATCTCGGCCCAAACAAACATCGTCCCTTTTGGCTTAGGAATGTGCCAACCGCCTCGGTCCAAGCCCTCGATCAAGGAATCGCGGCGCTTCTGATACATCAAGCGAATATCCTCGACGCAATCTTGCGGGCCGTTCAGAGCTTGGATCGCGGCGATTTGGATCGGCTGAAAGATGCCGTAATCGAGATAGCTCTTGATGCGCGCCAGCGCGTGAATGATTTCCTTGTTGCCGACGCAAAAGCCGACCCGCCAGCCGGGCATGTTGTAGCTTTTCGACAACGAGAAAAATTCCACGCCGACCTCTTTGGCGCCCGGCACTTGGAGAAAACTCGGCGCTTCGTAACCGTCGAAGGTCAGATCGGCATAGGCGAGATCGTGCACGACGAGGAAGCCATGCTCTTGAGCGGTCTTGACGACCCGCTCGAAAAAATCACGCTCGACGACCTGCGTCGTCGGGTTGTGCGGAAAGCTGATGATCAGCATCTTCGGCTTGGGCCAGGTTTGACGAATCGCCTCTTCCAGATGGCCGAAAAAAGCTTCGCTGGTGGTCAGCGGGATGCAGCGTAGGTCACCGCCGGCGAGCACCACGGCGTATTGGTGAATCGGATAAGTCGGGCTGGGACAGAGAACGACATCGCCCGGATCGATGGTTGCCCAAGCGAGGTGGGACAGTCCCTCCTTCGCGCCGATCGTGACGATAGCCTCGCTGTCGGGATCGAGATCGACCTGATAACGCCGCTTGTACCAATCGGTAATCCCGACGCGCAGTTTGTAGATGCCGCGTGACACCGAGTAGCGGTGATTCGCCGGCTTGCTAGCGGCCTCGATCAGCTTCGCCACCACGTGTGGCGGTGTGGGCAAATCCGGGTTGCCCATGCCGAAGTCGACGATGTCTTCGCCCCGATGCCGCGCCTCCATCTTCATGCCATCGATAATGCTGAA
This sequence comes from Binatia bacterium, assembly GCA_040510635.1. Taxonomy (GTDB): domain Bacteria; phylum Desulfobacterota; class Binatia; order UBA9968; family UBA9968; genus DP-20. The sequence continues at coordinate 2,019 of JBEVIO010000277.1, forward strand.
AACGTAGGGCGGAAGCCGCTTAATCCGCTGAAATTCCACGGTCGTTACCTAGTCCTTTCTAATTGCGAGTTAATGTCATTTTATAAAGCATCGCTTTAGCCGGTGCAACTAAAAGCTTTTTTCGTTCGAGTCGTAGCCTACTGTGGGATGATTACGAAGTAAGTAAGCTTTCGACTTGACCTAGGTTTGATCCCCGACGTATGCTCAAATTATTTTGACTGACTTGGTTGGTTTCAATCCTAGCCTCGGAGGCCGTCATGGAAGCTCACGGAAAAGAAAAAAACGCTTTACACTTAGCGACTCATTCGGGCTGGTATCGTTTTGAGCGGCGTGGTGAAAACTGGGAGCAGGCGGATCGCGCTCTAACCTATTGGCAGATGAGTTGTATCCAAGTCGATCCGGATAATTCTGGGCGCGTTTATATCGGCACCGAGCATTCAGGCATGTTTGTGACCGACGACGGCGGCAAAGACTGGGCGCGGGCCAATCCCAACGTGCCGTGTTTGACCATGTCGTCAATGCTCGCCCTATCGGGCAAGCTCTTTGTCGGAACCATGCCGGCAGCGCTGTATTTAACGGCAGAAGGCGGCGGTTGGCAGGAACTGAAAGGCGTGCGAGAGGGAGCCGTGGGCGGCACGTTCCCGCCCAACCCGGATTTGCCCGCGCGCACTCGAGTGCTCACCAAAGAGAACGCCAAGGGAGGCCGTCTCTTTGCCGGCATCGAAGTTGCGGGAATTCTGGCCAGCGATGATGACGGTCAGAGCTGGCAAGCCATGAACGATGGCTTGACCGATCCTGATATCCATCAGATTTTACCGTCGAAGAAAATTCCCGGTTTGATCGTGACCGCTTGCGGCGAAGGTGTCTCGCGCAGCAGTGACCGTGGCAACCGCTGGGAAAAAGTCACGCCCGCGGGCGGACGCACCTACGGCAACGCGCTCGCCGAAGATGATCATGGGACAATTTATTTAGGGATCACGCAAGATCGGCCGCGCACGTGGACGCGCGCGGGACGGGCACGCAGCGCGATCTTTAAATGCACCGACGGTGCGAATTGGCAGCTACTCACAGAAAAGATGTCCGGGGGCGTTACCGATATCACCCCCGCAGCGGACGGCGACGGCGTGTTGATCGCAACTGCCGACGGCGAAGTGGTCGAGCTCAATCCATCAGGCGATACGCGCACGATCATCGCCGGCCTACCGTGCATTACCGCGATGGCGTTGGGAGCTTAGTAACGTTTAGAGTCTGAGGTCTGGGGTTTTGAGTTTAAATGCCAAACCCCAGACTCGAGACCCCGGACGCGCGACTTCCTAATTCGGTAGGCGCTGATATTTCCCCTTGAAAAAAAGCAATGGCCGTTCACCCGTCGCGTCGACGTTTACGATTTCACCGACAACGATGGTGTGATCGCCACCATCATGGCATTGGGCAATCTTACATTCGACGTAACCCAAGACGCCGTCGATGATCGCTGCACCGTTGCTGCCGGCGCGCCATTGCAGCCCGGCGAACTTGTCGGCGCCTTTGGTGGCGAAACGGCGCGATATCTCTTCTTGCCCTTCGCTCAGAAAATTCACCGTAAAGCCGTTTTGCAATTCGAAGCAGGCATAGCACGTCGCGCCTTTATCGACGCTGATCAAGATCAAAGGCGGATCGAGCGAAAGCGACATGAAGGCGTTTGCCGTCAAGCCATTCGGCGTGCCGGCCTTATCAATTGTGGTGATCACGGTTACACCGGTCGCGAAGTGACCCATCACGCGGCGCAGCTCTTGTGGATCCATTGTTATACTTTCGCTCAATCTCCGTGAAAGTTTTTCCCTTGGTAACAGAGGCCGCCCGACTATGTCAATAACGCTGCATCGACAGCTCGCGCTGGACGAGTGCTCGGGGAAAGTGGTAAAAATGTTTTCTCAATCAAAAGGAGGGCTGCCAATGGCCGTGCAAGAACGCAGAGGAGAAAACTCGTTAGACCGTTATATCGCCGAAGTTCGCGCTGCGTGGGGCGACGGCAAAGACCCCCAGTTACCCTTCAAAGTGGCGGCGTCGATGGAAAAGCTCTTCGCCTCGACGCGCCCGGATGATCCTTGGATGGCCGAGCTGATTCGCGACGGCAAACCGTCGCGCGAGCTCTACCGCGATCCTGATTTTGGTTTCATCCAGATGGGGCACATTCATAAACAAGGGCATGGCAATAAGCCGCATGATCACGGCCCCTGTTGGGTTGTCTATGGATCTTTCCAGGGCGTAACCGAAATCACCAAATATAAACGCACCGACAATGGCGCGCAGCCAGGCGTCGCCACGTTGGAAAAAGAAAGACTCGATCGTCTAACGCCCGGCGTGGTGACGCCTTACCTTCCGGGCGATATTCACTCGACCAACGCGGTCGAGGGCCCCGGAGTGGTGTTTCGCTTCCTGAGCTATGACTTGGAAAAGATCGACCGTTACCGCTACAACCCTGAAAAAGGCACCGTGGCAAAAGTCTAAAGCCGGCGAAATCGAAAAGCGCCATAATGGCTGAAGACGAAATTTTCTTCGAGCAGATTCGTTCCGCAGGTTGCTTGTCGTATCTGTTGGGATGCGCGCAGGAGAAAGTCTGTGTTGTCATCGACCCCGAAATCGACAAAGCCGAGGATTACATAGGCTTAGCGGAATTCTTCAAAGCAAAACTGCTTTACGCCATCGATACGCATACCCACGCGGACCATAACTCCGCGTGCAAAATCATGCGCGAGCGCTATGGCATCAAAGTCATCATGCACCGCGCCACAGACGCGCCCTATATCGATCTGCGCGTCGACGACGGCAATGAAATCCAATTTGGCCGGCAAACGCTGAAGGTCATACACACTCCAGGTCATACGCAGGACGCCATGTGTCTGCTTTTGAAAGATCGACTTTTTACCGGTGATACTCTGTTGATCGGTGGCTGCGGCCGGACGGATCTGCCGGGTGGCAATGCCGAAGCGCAATATGAGAGTCTCGCAAAACTCAAAATGCTCGGCGATCACATCCGCATATATCCGGGTCATGACTACCGAGAAGCCGTATCAAACCTGGGTGACGAAAAACAAAATAATCCGCGCATGCGGCTCGTCAGCAAAGAAGAATTCGTCCACTTCATGACCTCGCGCAAACCTCCCCTGCCGCGAAAAATCCAAGAAGCCCTCGAATGGAACCGCACGCCCATTCAAGGCACACAACGAGGAAAGGGAGAGGGAATTTAGTTGATCGCCAGTTCAGGGTGTATTCTCTTCTACGCTCAATAATGCGAAGTCGTGAATCCCCGCTTGACGCCGACAAAATTCTGACCGGTACGCTGTTAATCCTCCAACATCTATTGCCAGCTGGCTGGTTGTATTTCTGCAAATGAGTGCACCAAGCAACTTCTCAATAAGCGACATCCTCGGCACAGTACGCCGTTACTGGGGATATACCGAGCTTCGTCCACTCCAAGAGCAAGCGATCAGAGCCGGACTCGAGCAACGCGACTCGCTGGTCGTCATGCCGACGGGCGGCGGCAAATCGCTTTGCTACCAAGTGCCACCGGAGCTGGCGCAGCGAACCGATATCGTCGTGTCGCCGCTGATCTCGTTGATGAAGGACCAAGTCGATGGGCTGCGCGAATGCGGCTATCCAGCGGCGGCACTTTACAGCGGCATGACTCCTGAGGAACTGCGCCGGACTGAAGAGCAGATGCTCGCACGGCGCTTTCATCTCGTTTTCGTCGCGCCGGAGCGATTGCTGGCGCCACGTTTTCTACAACTCGTTGAGCGTCTCGAAATACGCGCCTTCGCCATCGACGAAGCCCATTGCATCAGCCACTGGGGCCACGACTTTCGTCCGGAATATCGTCAATTCGCAAGCCTCAAGAAACGTTTTCCCCAGGCGAGCGTGCACGCTTACACGGCCACCGCCACCGAGCGCGTGCGCGCGGATATCGCCGCACAATTGCGCCTGCGCGATCCGGCAATCCTCGTGGGCACCTTCGATCGTCCGAACCTCGTGTATCGCATCGTGCCGCGTCTCGATGCCCGCGCTCAGGTGTTGGAAATTCTCCAACGCCATCGCCGTCAAGCCGCCATCGTCTACTGCATTAGCCGCAAGGACACCGAATCGATGGCTTCCTTTCTCCAGGCAAACCAGTTGCGTGCCGCTTTCTATCACGCTGGCATGGAAGCCGACGAACGCCGCCGCACCCAAGACGATTTCGCCGCGGAAGATCTCGATGTCGTTGCCGCCACCGTCGCCTTCGGCATGGGTATTGACCGCAGCGACGTGCGCTGCGTTATTCATGCCGCCATGCCGAAATCCATCGAGCATTACCAGCAGGAAACCGGCCGCGCCGGTCGCGACGGGTTGGAAGCCGAGTGCGTACTGCTCTATTCCGCCGCCGACGTGCTGCGCTGGGAATCATTGATTGAAAAAAGCGCCGGCGATGCCGAGGCAGCCCCGGAAATCATCGCCGCATCGCGCGAACTGCTCGATCATGTGCGCCGGCTGTGCAGCGGCGTCCATTGTCGCCACGGCAAACTGTCGGAATACTTCGGTCAGGAGTATTTGAAGCCGAGCTGCGAGGCGTGCGACGTGTGTTTGAACGAGGTCGAAGGTCTAGCCGATGCCACGGTCACGGCGCAAAAGATTCTCTCCTGCGTCGCCCGGGCCGGAGAACACTTCGGCGCGGAGCACATCGTCGACGTTCTTTTAGGCGCAAGTACCGACCGGATTCGGCGCTGGCACCACGAGGAATTGAGCACCTACGGCTTGATGAAAGGCACCGCCCGCCCGGCTCTCACCAACATGCTTTACCAGCTCATCGACGACGGGTTGCTGGAACGCACCACCGACGAACGTCCAGTCCTGCGCCTAACCGATGCCTCGCGCGAAGTCCTGCGCGGCAACCGCAGCGTGCGACTGCTGCAGCCCAAAACTAAAGTCAAAAAAACCCGCTTCGACGAAAAATCTTGGGAGAGCGTCGACACCGGTTTGTTCGAAACCCTGCGCAATTTGCGCCGCCAACTCGCCGACGAACGCCGCGTGCCCGCCTACGTCTTGTTCAGCGACGCGACGTTGCGCGACATGGCGCGAGTCCGGCCGGGATCGCCGAGCGCGCTTCTCGGCATCCGCGGAGTCGGGGAACGCAAGCTCGCCGACCTCGGCCAACGCTTTATCGAAGTTATTGTGAGCTACTGCCGTGAAAATCGATTGCCGCTAGAGGTGTAAGTCGGGGGACGCTAGACCCCTCACGCCAAGCTAAACACTATCAGCTCGTTGGTCCTTCCCCCGCCGCCGCATTCCACCGCCCCGCCAGCGTAGTAAATTGAATTGCCAACCACCACTCCTCCAAAACCATGTCGCCCCGCGGGCATGGGCGCAAAGGTGAACCAGCGGCCGCTTTTTAGGTCGTACGCTTCAAATTCCGGATAAGTTTTCTTGTCGCGACATTCGCCGCCGGCGATGAAAATTTTGTCTTGATAGAGAACGCCCGCGATACCGCTGCGAGCCGTCGGCAACTGTGGACCGGCTTGCCAAGCATTGGTAGCCGGATTGTAGATGTCGTTAAAATCCGTGTTCTGTGAAGAAGCATCAAGGCGTCCGCCCACAGCGTAAATCCGTCCACCCCCGGCCACTACCGCTAAATGATCGCGCGCCTTGGGCAGCGGCGCCAGCTCGGTCCATTTACCGCTTGCCGGATCGTAAACCTCATGCGTTGTCACCGTGACTTTGTCGACGCCGCGCCCGCCGATCGCATGGATCTTGCCGTTCAACACCGTGACGCCGACCGAACCGCGCGGACTTTTTAAAGGCGCGAGTGCGCGCCACGCATCCGTGGCAGGATCGTATTCGTAAACGAGATTGACAGCGTTACCGTGTCCCGTCGCTGTAAAGGCGCCGACAACATAGATTTTCCCGTTCAACGATGTCGCTGCTGCATGTGTAAGGCCGCGCGGCAGCTGCGCGCGATTGCGCCACGTATTTGTGGCGATGTCGTATTCCTGGTTGAGTTGCTGATCCACACGGTCCGCGGTGCTACCGCCGATAACGTAGATTTTGTTATTGGCGGCGGCGACCGTCACCTCGCCGATTTGAATCGGCATCGGTGTTTTCGCCGACCATGTGCCTTTGGAGTCGGTTGATCGATTTTGCGGAGAAGTGGATTCGATCGAACAGGCGGCGATAAGACTTAACGCCAAAACGCCACAAAGATTTCTACGAACCAGGAGCCGCATATGGTTACCTCCCGCAAGAGACTTTACACGGTGGGCGAAAAGAAATGTCGCGCAATTGATAGGAAACTGTCAAGGATATTTTCTCAAATGGCCGTCGTCACGGCTTCTTGAAGCGCGTAGGGTCATTTGATCACGTAGGCTTCCGCCGCCGGCTTATACGAGCGTGGCAGCCACAGCGGCCGGCGTAAATTATCCGGCCCGGGCGCCGGGCGGGTTTTCAATAGCCATTTTTTGTAGACTTCGTGCGACTTGTTGGTGTCGACAAAAATGTCGCCGTATTTGTCGTCCGGCCCCGGCTTGGTTATGCGCACTTTCTGATGCCAGCAGTGCTGGCCGCTTATATAGTCGGGCTGCACCGGGAATGTGAGATTCTGATGCACGCCGCCGTCTTCCCAGAATATTCTTTCCGAGTCCGGATCGTCGCTTTTAAATGGCTTGATGCCGTGAACATGTCGCATCATCCACTTGCCCTCGCCCATTTGTTTCAAATCGACCAGCGCCGTCGACCAGCGCTCGCCGCCTTGATCTTCGGCCAAGCGCCAACGGCCAATATGATGCGAGCAGGCAACGACACCGGGCTTGATTCCTTCGGTCACCCAAACTTTGTCTATAAAGTAGCCGATCTCCGTATGGACCTTGAGTAGATCGCCGGTCTTGACGTCCAGATTCTCGGCGTCTTGCGAATTGATCCAGAGCGGGTTGCGATTGGATATTTCGTACAGCCACTTGGCGTTCCCCGACCGGGTGTGAATTAACGTTGGCAAACGAAAGGTGGGCAGCAGCAACATTTCGCCGGCATTGAGATCGATATTGTCCGGATGCACTTGGCTCTTGATGTAACCCGGAATAGCATGCTCCGGCCATTTCCAATCTTTTAGCGTCTTGGAGAAAAACTCCAGCTTGCGCGAAGGCGTCGGAAACCCGACGCAGGCTTTGCCGTCGACCTCGACGCCGATCGCATTGCCATTTTTTAGAATCAAATTGCTGCTCGGATCGGTCACCGTATCATGCAATTCGCTGGACTTGATGCCGGTCTCATGCACTTTGTAAACGTTGTCTTCGATCAAGAACGCGCCGTACCTGCGCATGTATTCGAGCGGCTTTAAACCCTCCTTCGCCGCAGCTTCCGGCAGGCCGGGCACGCTGTTCTCAAAGATCCAGCGATAATAATCGTCCACCGTCATCTTCTTGCCGGGCTCGTAGGGCGACTCGAAGTGTTGGCGAATACCGAGCGAGCCGTCCGGGTCGACCCGCCACGAGAGCTCGATCCAAAATTCGTCCTCCTCCCACACCTGTCCGATACCGGCCGCTTCGTGCGCCTCGTAGGTCGTGTTGAATTTCTTGCCTTCCCTTTCCAACGCGACGCGCAAAATCGGCTGGCGAAACCCGATCCAGCGCGCC
>JBEVIO010000278.1:0-3686 GCA_040510635.1 Binatia bacterium
GATGGACCCTGGATTCCGCTGCGCTGCATCCGGGCTGCGAATGCTTACAGGTTTGGATTTTTCATGTAGCCCGGATGGAGTGAAAACGTAATCCGGGACCAGGATCGAAGATACGATCAAGGAGTTTTGCCAATGGGTTATTTCAAAGATCTTCGAGAGCATATCGCCGCACTGGACAAGGCCGGGCTGCTGATCAAAATCGACGAGCAGATCAACAAGGACACGGAGCTGATGCCGCTGGTGCGTTGGCAGTTTCGCGGTTTGTCGGAAGAACAACGGCGCGCGTTCATGTTTACCAACGTCGTCGATGCCAAGGGGCGCAAATACGACATTCCCGTCGTCGTCGGCACGCTGGCGGCGTCGCGGCGAATTTACGGGGTCGGCTTGCAGGGCCAACCGGAAGAAATCGTCGAGCGCTGGAACAAGGCGCAGAGCAATCCGATCCCGCCGAAGATCGTCGAGAACGCGCCGGTGCACGAAGTCGTCTATGCGGGTGCGTCGCTGCTGGAAAAAGGCGGCCTGGGCGAGTTTCCCGTCCCGATCTCCACGCCGGGTTACGATTGCGGCCCGTTTACCACGGCGTCGCACTGGTTCACCCGAGATCCGGAGACCGGCATCATCAACGTCGGCAACTATCGCGGCCATATCAAAAGCCCGACCCGAACAGGCGTGTTTCTAAGTTCGAGCAATCACGGCGGCTATCATTGGCGCAAGTGCAAAGAGCGGGGCATTCCATTGCAGGCGGCGCTGGTAATGGGCGCGCCGCCCTGTGTGGCCTACACCGCTCCGTCGCGAATTCCATTCAGCGTGAGCGAACTCGACGTTGCCGGCGGTCTCGCGGGCGCGCCCATCGAAGTGGTGCGGTGCAAGACCAACGATGTCTTGGTGCCGGCCAATGCGGAGATCGTGATCGAAGGTGAGATCTCGACGGAGTTTTTAGAACCGGAAGCGCCCTTCGGCGAGTCCACCGGATATATCGCCGAGAAATTGCTGAATCCTTATTTCGAAGTGAAGTGCATCACGCACCGCCAGAATCCGATCCTTGCCACGATCATCAGCCAGATGCCGCCGAGCGAGTCGAGCGTCATGCGCCAGGTGGCCGCGGAGGGCAATTATCTGCGCTTCTTGCGCGACCAATGCAACATTCCCGGCATCGTCGAAGTCGCTTTTCACAGCATCGCGGTGCGGCAGATATGCATCATCAAGATGAAAAAAATCAACCAGGCGCATGTCTGGCAGGCGCTGCACAGCATGGTCGGCTATAATCCGGCGACGGGGAAAATGGTTATCGCAGTCGACGATGACATCAATCCGCGCAACCTGGACTCGCTTCTCTGGGCCATGGCATTCCGCATGCAGCCGCATCGGGACGTGTTAATCATTCGCAACCGTACGCCGCAGATGGACCCGTCGGTGTTTCCGCCGGGGCAGGAGACTGGTCATTCTTTAGACGAGAGCGCCGGCGCTTCGGCGATGCTGATCGACGCGACCCGCAAATGGGATTACCCGCCGGTGTCTTTGCCGAAGAAGGAATACATGGAGCGCGCCAAGCAGCTTTGGGAGCGGCTCGAACTGCCGAAGCTCAATCCGCAGGAACCGTGGCATGGTTATAATCTGGGCCTCTGGTCGGACGAGGACGAAGAAGATGCCCAGGCAGCATTGAGAGGGGATCACTACCAGACCGGCGAGAAGCGCGCCGGGCAACGGGTTGCGGTGAAAATCAAGTCGTGAAAACCATCTACGTAGATATGGACGACGTGCTGTGCGAGACGGCCCGGCGGTTTCTGGTGGTTATTGAACGGGAATTCGGCAAGAAAATCGCTTATGACGCGCTGACGGATTTCGATTTTGAACGTAGTTGCAATTTGACTTCGGGCGAGCGGACCAAGCTTTACGAGATCGTCCATTTTGATGACGAAATCCTCAGCATCGAGCCGATTCCGGAGGCCATCGATGTGCTCAATGGATGGGTTGGCGCGGGCTTTGAAATCGCCATCGTCACCGGACGTCCGCCCGACACGATTGCTGCGTCAATCGAGTGGCTGGCGCGCTTCAAGGGTCCCTACCACAGCTTCACAGTGGTTGATAAATACGGCCGGTTCCAGACTGAAAACACCGTCGGCCTGTCTCTGACCGAGCTTGCGACACAACAATTTTGCTGGGCGGTGGAAGACTCTTTGCCGATGGCAAAATTCTTGGCGACGGAAATGCAGCTCCCGGTCGCATTGTTGGACCGCCCGTGGAATCAGGGAGCCCTGGAGCACCCGAAAATCGCGCGTTGCGATCACTGGTCGACAATCGGCGATTTATTGCCGGGCATCGCCGGCCCGTGAGAATGGCGCCGCGAAGCTGAAACTATTTCCCCAGCTCTTTCAGTGTCTCGTCCACCAGCGACGGCTCCACGACCATTTGCGGCGTGACGGTTACGGGAATTTGCTTGGCGTCCTTTTCGATTTGCAGCAAGATGTCGACGCCGTCCAGCGGCACTCGGCCGTCGCGGCTGAAGGCGTTGACGACGGCGTCATAGGACTCGCGGGCGAGTTTTTCGTCCATATTGAAACGTTTGCGGATGACTTCCGTCGTGCCTGCCGCGTTGGCATGAATAAATGTCAGCGCTTCGATCTCGGCCTTCAAGAGTCTTTTGACTTGCCCGCGGTTGCTCTTGATCCTCTCGATAGTCGTGCCAAGACCGGAAAACGGTATGACGACGTAGTCCGCCGTATTCGCTAGCATCGAATAACCTTCACGTTTCAGTTGCAAGGAAAACGGCGGCGCGAGAACGACGGCGTCGATGCGTCCGAACTTGAATGCGTCGTAGACCAGCTTTTCATCGCCGATGGCCAGGAATTTTACGTCCTTGTCGGGGTCAAAACCGTAATGCCGCAGAGTCATGCGCGTGCTGATGTGATTGGTTCCGCCGATGGAGGTCAGACCGATGGTCGCGCCTTTAAGCTCTTTTATGTTTTTATATTTGTTTTGCGCGATGACGCTAAAGAACGGAGCTTTGATGCCGGTCGATATGGCACGCACGGGAAGCCCCCGAGCGGCGGAGCGGATGACCGAGCCGATGAGCTCGGCATAATGGATGTCGCCGCCTAATAACGCCGCCATCGCAATGTTGGGGCGCATTTGAATCAGTTCGACATCGCTGCCATGCTTGGCATATAGACCGCGGTCTTTTGCGACAAAGGGGACCAAAAAGGCCAAGGAGTTGGTCGCGATGGCGACCCGTACGTTCTCAGACTTCTCTTGCGCCGGCAACCGAGCTGCAAGAATGACAACGAGGGAGCATGTCGTTATGGTAGCGAAAACTCTGGTAACGCATCCATGAATCATCGGATACCTCTTCTCAGTCTCGGGTCTCGGGTCTAGGGTCGGGCACGGGAACTCGAGACCCAAAATCCTAGCCCGAGACTATTCTAGGGCCAGTTCCACGGCCCCACGCCGCCTCACTGCAAAATCTGCTTGATCCGTTTGATGACATCGGGCGGCTGGTTGACCGTTGATTCGATCCTTTTCTGAAGCTGTTCGCCATTTAGATAGCTGCCGTCCCAATCGACGAGCTTTTTCGCGTCGGCTGAGAATCCCGGATCGGCCAGCATTTTCTCGAAACCGTCGCGCAGAATTTGCAACAGCGGGGCTGGCAAATTAGGAGGCGCTGCGAACGGACGGTCGAATTCCGTGAA